>CAYOGX010000067.1:0-10483 GCA_964403235.1 uncultured Planctomycetales bacterium
GCCCTTCTACCCAATAATGTCCGTTTCAGTGTGGTTGTAGTGTCAGGATGCCCCGTCCGTTCAACGTCGTCAAAGCTCGCAATGCCGTAGCAGACGCAAGGACCTTGGGTGATGACGCCGCAGCGAAGCGTCACGGTGTCACCACACGGACGCTACGGCGGTGGAAGGCCAAGCTCAGGGCCATGAAGGCCGACGGGCCGGTTGACCCGTTTGATGGCCCCCCGACCGACCGCACCGAACTCAACGCGGAGTGGCGTCAGGTCCTCCGCCAGGTTCTCCGAGTCGGGATGAGTCAGCTCGTGACGCTCACCGCGGCGGAGACCGATCCGGAGAAGCTCAGCCGGACGCTCGAGCGAATCGCAAACGTGGAAGTGGTGGCAGAGGCACTGAATGTCGGTAGCGCAAGCCCTGGCGAGGATCGCCCAGATCGAACGCCTCCAGAAGCTGAAGGCCAAGACGGACGCCGAAAGAGCAAGCCAAGCCGCCGCCGAAAACGAGCCTGACACACCACGCTGTTCGAACCTCTCCACGCTCGAGCTCGTCCCCCGGCTGAACGAAGGCTTCGACGAACCAACGTGGTTCCGATCCTACGCTGAGGTGTTGGACACCGCAGCTGGAGGTGGGCACGAGCTCGTGTTCGCGGCGCCCCCCCAGCACGGCAAGACCGTGGTCACCACGGCTGGACTGATCCGGTGCATGATTCAGCAGCCGGACCTTCGGAACGGCTACGCCACCTACAACACGGACCGCGCCCGGTCGGTGGCCCGCGACGTCAAACGGATGGCCCAGAACATCGGGCTGGAGCTCACCGGCGAGGTGATGGCGCCGCGCACGAACGCGAACGGCGGTGTGGTCTTCGTTGGTCGTGGTGGCGCACTCACCGGCGAGAAAATCAATGGGATGGGCATCGTCGATGACCCGTTCAAGGACCCTAGAGAGGCGAATTCCCCTTCGATTCGAGACCTGACCGACGAGTGGTACACGAAGGTCTTCGACACGCGTGTCCACCCCGGCGCCTCGAAGATCGTCATGGCTACGCGGTGGCACAAGGACGACCTCTCGGGCCGACTGGTCGATCGGGACGGATACCGCTACATGAACATTCCGGCGATTGCCGGCGCCGATGACATTCTCGGGCGATCCCAGGGAGAAGCGCTGTCGCCACATTGGCCGATCGAAGTTCTCCAGAAGAAGCTGGCGAAGGACAAGTTCGCGTTCTGGGCGATGTTCCAGGGCGATCCCCGGGTCGATGGCAGAGGCATCTTCCACCATGTGCCGGAGCGGTTCGACCAACTTCCGCCGGTCAGCTTCAAGATCGGCATCGGAGTCGACCTCGCCTTCACAGCGAAGACTTCGAGCGACTTCAGTGTCATCGTGGTTGTCTATGCGGTGGACGTCCCCACGGATGAGGGGACGACGCGGCTCTACTACGTGACCGAAGTCCACCGCATGCAGAAGAGCATGCCGGAATTCGTGGCAATCCTCGGTTCCGTGCTGCACCGGCACCCCGGCATCCGGGCCCGGTGGTACCGCGGCGGATTCGAAAACGGTGTCGCGGAGCTCGTCAACGCCATGTTGGCGGACTTGCGGGACGCCAGCGGCAAGCCGATGAAGCTCGGCACCGACCGGCTCGAAGACATCGTGGTGAACCAGGACAAGGTCGTGCGCTCTCATGGTGCGGCGAAGTCGTGGAACGATGGCGCGGTGCTCATTCCCGTGTTCGGAACGTGGGTGCCAGCCTTCTTGAACGAAGTGGACCTCTTCAGTGGCATTGGCGATGACTTCGACGACCAGATCGATGCCTTTGCCGCGGCACACGATTCCGCAGACAACGCTCCAACAGGTGGCGGCTACTTCTCGATGAGCGAACGCTCGATGTGGGCGTACTGAGTAAACAATGGCAGACCCAGCGACCAAACCGTCTGCCAAGGTAGATCCGCCCTATAGCAAGGACTACTTCGGTGCGCATGGCGAGCCTGATGTGTGGGACACCACCGTCATGTTCACGCCGCAGGACATCACCAATGCCCTGCAGGACGCCGACGCCGGAAACCTCCAGGCCGCCGCAGACATCTGCGACGCTCAATGGCGCGGCGACGACCGGATTCGGGGCACGCTGCAGACCCGCGTGGACGCGCTGCTGGGCCTGAATAACGACGAAAAGCTTGAGTTTTCCGTCGATAACGACCGAAAACGCATCGAAAAGGCCATCAAAGAGGATTGGTGGATCTCGGCGCCGGAACCGGAGCTCAAGAAGCTGATCCGGTGGGGTTACCACCTCGGCATCGGCTTTGCGCAGCGCAAGACCGTCCCGCACAAGGGGCGCTGGGTCCCTCGGCTCTCGACGTGGCACCCCCGCCACTTCACGAAGGACTACACAACAGGGCTGTGGAAGGTCTACACCAAGGAAGGTGAGACTCTCATCATTCGGCCCGACGATCCGCGCTGGGTGACGTTCACACCCTACGGCGAGAGTCGGCCATGGGCGGACGGGTCGTGGTTGCCGAGCGGCTTCTGGTGGCTGGTCAAGCTCTACGGCACCCGCGACTGGCAGAAGCACAATGCTCTGCACGGTGGCGGCGCGCTCATGGGCACAGCTCCGAAGGACTCCAGCGACCCGGACCGGCGGAAGTTCTGGACGGACCTGAAGTCGCTGGGACGCAACGCGCGCATCGTCTTTCCCGAGGGCTACAGCATCGAGGCGCTGCAGGCGGCCACGAACGCGTGGGAGACCTTCAGCAAGGCGATCGAGGCGGCCAACACGGCCATTGCGATCGTGCATCTCGGCCAGCCCATGACCACCGAGGTCCCGAAGAACGCGCAGACCGGCGCCGACAACGCCCGCGCGGTCCGACAGGACTACATGGAGTTCGACGCCGAGAACCTGGCGACGTGGGCGCACGACGTGCACCTGCCCGCATGGGCCGCGTGGAACTTCGGTGATGCCCTTCTGGCCCCGTGGCCTCGCTACAACGCGGCGCCGCCGATCAACCTGCAGGTGGAGGCCAGTACGCTCGGAGCGCTGGGCACGGCCCTCGAGAAGCTGGACGAGATGGCTCACAAGGCCGGTCTGAAGGTGGACATCCCGACGATGCTCTACCGGCACAACGTGCCGACACTGGAGTTGACGAAGGCGGAGAAGGAAGCGGTCGAGAAGGCTCAAGAGCCTGCTGGCCCGCCTCCGCAGCCGCCCAAAGAGCCTCGGTGGAGCGCGTGTTCGTGATGATCGCCGAACACCAACACGCCCAAGAAGTTGAGATGGTCTGCGAGGGATGCGGCGCTCCGTATCCCGTGCAGGGTCCGGTTGACTGGCACAACATACGTTCACGTGAGTTGGAACAGGCGAGAACACATCGACTGGCGTGACATCGACAACTTCGTTGACCACGTCGTTTCGCACCATGCACGCCGGCATGGGCGAGTTGCGGTCGTCTTCGACTGACGAGGAAACAATGCAATTCAAGCACACGTCCCCAGTGGCCTGGGAGGCGGCGGGAGGCGTGCGTCCTGCGCCAGCGACCATCCACACTTCGGCCGGAGTCGCCGGTCATGAGGGTGGGCAACTCCCAGAGAAGGCCGCCTTCGAAGTCAACGACGGCGAAGTCCTGGCGATCGACCCGGACGCCATCGGCGCCCTGTACGGCCGCTTCGACTCCGAGGAAGTCCAGGTGGTGGGCGGCTCGGGTGTCCTGACCATTCATGGGCCCCTCGACCATCACGCCGGCTACTGGTTCGACAGCTACGACGCAATCCGCCAACGCTTCGACAAGGCCATCGACTCCGACGCGGAACGGTTGATCCTCAAGATCGACTCCCCTGGCGGATACGTCTCCGGCTGCTTCGAGCTCGCTCGCTACATGCGTCAACGGGCTGACGAGAGCGGCAAGCGGCTGATCGCCTACGTCGACGGAATGGCGTGCAGCGCGGCCTACGCCATCGCGTGCGCCTGCGACGAGATCATCGTGCCGAGCACCGGCCGCGTGGGCTCAATCGGCGTGATTCGCGTCGTCGCGGACATGACCGCCATGGCCGAGAAGGCCGGGGTCCAATTCCACGTCATCACCAGCGGCAAGCGCAAGGCTGACGGGCACCCGTTCAAGCACACGGACGAGGAAGCCATCAAATCGATGCAGGCCGAGGTCGACGAACTTGCCGGGGTATTCTTCTCGTGGGTCGCGGAACGGCGCGGGATCGACATCGAGAAGATTCAGAAGCTCGAGGCCCGGTGCCTGATTGGCGACTCCGCCGTCAAGTTCGGGTTGGCGAACAGCGTTGGGTCCTTCGACGACCTGACTGCGTCGCTAACGGCGGGCGCAAGCCACGGCGATGGAGCGACAGCCATGAAGGTGGAGATCAAGATCGGCGGCCTCGAAGACGTCCAGGCGCTTGTCGACACCATCGACAAGGCGCTCGACAAGGGCGATGAGCCCGCCGTCGAAACAAGCATTCAACCGCCCAGCAATGGCGGCAAACCGGGCGACGCGGCTGCGTCCCCACAGACAAGGAGATCCATCATGGATCGAGCGATTTTCGAGGTCTTCGGACTGAAGGAAGATGCCCCGGAAACGGCACTGCTCGCGGCCGCGACGAAGATGCGGGACGAGAAGGCCGAGGCCGAGGGGGAGCGCGGCGAACTGTTCTCCGCCATGGGCGTCGACAACATCGAAGCGGCCAAGGGCGCCATCGAAGCGGCCAAGGCCAACAAGAAGGCATTGGACGAGGCGAACGCCGAGCTCCAGGCCGTCAAGGACGCCAAGCTCGCCTCCGAGCGAGAGGCGTTGCTCGCCCAGGCGAAGGAGATGTACCCGCCTGCCACGATGGAGAAGCTGTCCGAAGCCTCCATCGACTTCGTTCGGGCGTACATCGACATGACTCCGGCGTCCGCCGCGGCCCCGTCGGAGAACGACAAGCTGCCGACCGAACCGCCGGTCGACGAAATCACCCTTACAGCCGAAGAGCGCCGGGTTGCAAATGCCCCTGGTGGCATCGGCGAAAAGGCCTTCATGGAGGAGAAGAAGCGACTCCGTGACATGGCGAATGGAGGTGCGCGATGACCGCCACCACTTCGGATCGGAACACCCAGTACAAGCAATTCGGAGTCGACGACTACGACGTCTACCAATCCACGTCGATCCCATCCGGCGTCATGGTCGGCGTCAGCACCAGTCACGGCTACGCCGTCAATGGCGCGACTTCCACCGCGATGCGAATCGTGGGCGTGTCGTCCGCCGCGGCGGACAACAGTTCCGGCTCGAGCGGCGACATCAAGGTCAAGGTCAAGGCCGGCAAGTTCCTGTTCGGGAACAGCTCGGGCGGCGACGAGATCACCCAAACCGAAATCGGCAGTCGTTGCTACTGCGTCGACAACCAAACCGTCGCCAAGACCAGCGGGTCGGGCACTCGCGTCGCGGCTGGCATCGTCGAAGGAGTGGACGCGAACGGCAACGTTTGGGTCGCAATCGGAGAGTTCAACGTTGCGTCGGACGTCGTGACCCTCACGGGCTCCGAGACGCTGACCAACAAGACGCTCACAAGCCCCACGATCTCCGACCCGGCGATCACTGGCATCAATTCGCCGAAGATCGCCGATGCGTCCTTCACCGCGAACGATTGCGCGTTGGCAGTCGCAGGGGCGGATTCCGGCGGCCACTACGTCATCGACACCACGGCCGGCGCGTCGACCGTCTCTCTCACCGCTGGCACTGGCCTGGCGGCTGGTGACTTCTTCTACTTCGTTGCCGACGGCACGAAGAACGGCCACACGGTGACCTACCGCGACGGCAGCACCAACATCTCGGCCGCGGCCACTGCGTCCAAGCGGCACATCACCAAGATCTTCTACGACGGCACCAACTTCTACTCCCAGTTGGTCGTCGGCCCGTAGCCCAACCCGCTGACCGCTACCGAAGAGCTCGCCTGACGGCGGGCTCTTCGCATTTGGAGAAGAGCAACAATGACTCTCATCAACCCGTCTCTCCTGCAGGCGACCCGAATCTCGGTCAGCCGCAAGCTCAAGGACGCCTACGATGCGGTCCCGGCCGATGCGCTGTGGCACACGAAGTTGGCGTCCGAAGTTCCCGCGAAGGGCGGAGGTATCAACCACTACCTCACGCAGCGGATTCCGCGGCTTCGTCGGTGGACTGGCGCGCGCGTGGTGAACAACGTCAAGCGCATCGCGCAGCAGATCCTGGTGGCCGATTGGGAAGACACCGTTGGCATCAACGTCAACGACATCAAGGACGACAACCTAGGCAGCTACGATGAGATCATCGAGGGTCTAGGCCGTGCCGGGCGTATGTGGCCGAACGACGTCGTCTACGAGGCCATCACCAACGGCAGCACCGCGCTGTGTGTCGACGGGCAGCCGTACTTCAACGCATCGCACCCGTTGGAGGTTCCCGGCGCCGCCTCGACGCAGAGCAATCTGCACACGTCGATGGCTCTCACCGCGGCCAACTTCGAAACGGTCGTCACGCGCATGCAGAATCTGAAGGGCGAGGACAACAAGCCGCTCGGCGTCGGCATGGGCAAGCTCCTGCTCGTCGTGCCGCCTGCACTTCGCTCGACGGCGAAGATGATCCTCAGTTCGGACCAGGCTGGCTACCTGTCCAACAGCAGCAGCACCGCGAGCGATTCGAACCGCAACAAGGGAGAAGCCGACTACCTGGTGATTCCAGACCTCACCGCGAACTCGGCATCGACCTGGTACGTGATCGACCCGAACCTGCCCCTCAAGCCGTTCCTGTTCGTGGTGCAGGAGAAGCCGGACAATGTCGTCTCCAAGGATCGCCCGACGGACGACAACGTGTTCGACCTCAACGAGGCTGTCTACGGTGTGAGTGCTCGTGGCGAGTACGGCTACGGCATGTGGCAGGCCGCCCACAAGTGCACCGCCTGATTGGCTGTCGCACTTCTCCGAGTTGTGTTGTTTGGGCATTGCCCCGGCAAGCGGACCGAATCCGCTCGATTGGTAGTTCGCAATGAGCGAAGCAGTCAAGATTCGTTGTTTGGGGTCGCTTCGAACCCATAGTGGCGGTATGGAGCCGCGCGAGGCTTTCTGGTCGGCCGGCATCCGATGGCCGGCCGAGGGGATGGTCGTCCGCATCGTGGACGATGAGCCCACTCCCACAGAGTTTCTTCGTGCGAAGGCGGACAAGTTCGGCAACCTGCAGATCGAGCCGTCGAGTTGTCCGGAGAACGCTCCGATGCCGATCATCCCGCGCCAAACCGCACGGTGCGTGTGGAGCAACGGCAAGCTGATGGTTGCGCATGAAGGCCACAAGTACGAGGTCAAGACTGAACTCGACTTGCCAGACATGGACTCCGCGTTCCAGAAGTGGGCCATCGATCGGCGCAACGCGCTGTTGAAGCGCAACGAAATCACCGTCTCCGCCTACGCACAGGTCAAGCGCGACTACCAGTACCTCGCGGTGGAACACGTCAGCGACCCCGTGGCGGAGAAGCCTGCCGAGCCTGACCCGGCCCCCGAGCCGCCACAACAGCAGAACCGCCACCAAGGCAAGCGTCGCTGATCCATGACCGCCTACGCCACTCGAACCGAACTATACGCCCTGGGCGTGTCGGACGAAGCTCTCACGGATGTGAGCACGACCGACCAGGACACGGCACTCGAGTCAGCGAGTCGGACGGTGGACAGCTACCTTCGGGGTCGGTACGGCACGCCCTTCCCAAGCCCCTACCCCTATGAGCTCCGCGAGAAGACATGCCACGTTGCGGCGTGGAACCTCATGTCGACCCGCGGATTCAACCCGTCAGGTGGCATGGATGAGGCCGTTCGGCTTCGCTACGAGGACGCGATCAAGTGGCTGACGAACGTCGCCCGCGGCGTCGTGGTGCTTGACAACACAGCAGACGCCACACCGAACAAGCAAGAGGCGGCGCCGCTCATCTCCAGCGATACAGCAATCGATTGGGATGCCTGACGGCGGGACGTCTGATGCTCCGCGTGAACGTCAAGGGGGTCGCAAACGTCAAGCGACTCGCCGATGGGCTGCGCCGAATCCCTGGGTTCAAGGACGAGCTGGCAAAGGAATTTGCCGAGGACGCTGCGGGCAAAACCAAGAAGTCCATCGCGTCTGGTCGAGACCCCTACGGCGGCAAGTGGCCGAAGGGCGACACGGCGGGCCTACGCAGGCTCGCTTCCAGCGTCCAGGCACATGGCCGATTCTTGGTGCTCGCGCACCGCTACATCAACGTGCATCAGAGCGGCGGCACGATGAGCGGCAACATGCGGTTTCGGTCGCGTGGCCGGTGGCGCCGGGCGCGACAAGTCACGGTCCCTGCCCGCCCGCTGATGCCCACCAAGGGCATGCCGCCCCGGTGGCAATCGTCCTTCCAGACCAAAGCTCGCAAGACCATCAAAGCTCGAATGAGGCTCTGACGTGTTGTCCCAGAATCTCGCCGCGGTAGAGGCCGAGTTCTCAAGCCTCACCAACGCGCCAACTTTCCACCTGGGCGACAAGTACCTCAGCGACCACGCGAGTCCCCCCAGAGTCGTGTGGGTCCCGAAGGACGAGCCGACCGCGCCGGGGCAGCTGAACAGCGAATCGCTGTCTCAGCAGTACAAGGCGATCCTGACACGCAAGTCGACGGTCGAGGCGCATGTGTGGGGCGCGTCGTTCAGCCAGACCGAAGCGATTGTGCACTGCCTCTGCACTGTCTGGCGCGACCTGTTCCGCGGATGCGGCAACGTCGACTCGATTCGCTGGCCGGAGAAGGACGAGGTTGGCTGGATGGCAAAGGGCCATGTGGCAATCGTTCAGGCCCACGTCGACATCCCGGTCATGGACCAGCTCGTCGACATTCCAGACGCGGCTGACGCAGCCGAGAACGCAGAAGCCTACACGACAGTGACAGTCGTGGAAGGCACTCCAAGCGCAAACGAAATCAACCTCAGTCGCGGCAACGTCGAGATCGACCAGGACCCGACTGACTGACCACCACGAGGTGCAGTCGTGAGCAAAAAGGAAGAGCCGGTGGCCGCGGCTGCCGAGAAGGATAGTGGTGCGCCCGAAGAGAAGCGCAAGATCTTCAAGAGGGCCGACGCGCCCGAGTGGCTGTTGGAGGCCTGCAAGGTCCCGGACAAGCCGACGGAGAAGGAATTCAACGAAGCCTTCGCTGCCAAGCAGAAAGAGACTCTGCCCACGCTCATCACCACGATCGAGAACTGGGCGGAGTACCTCGAGACCCCCGATTGGCTGTTCGAAGCAACGAAGGTGGCATTGGGCGGCGCCGAGGGACGGGAACTGACGGAAGCGCAGTACCTCGCAGCCTGCGAGCACACCGCCAACACGCCAATTGGCTACGTCGAGACCCGGCACATCCGCAAGGCGCATGCCGACGTCGACCCAACGGATCCGAAGGCAGTGGCCGGCTACGCCGCTGACCACATCCGCAAGAAGGCAGGTGCCAAATGACTGTCCCCTCCCGGCAAATCAGCCCCCAGGACGGCGGCAACGCGGTCACGCGCGGGTCGGATGGCCCGCGCTTTGCTGTGGTTGGCAGCGCGTCCTCTGGCACCCGAAACGAGCCGTATTCGGCCGCCTCTCCGGCCTCGCTGAAGTCTGTCTTCACGTCGGGCCCGGCGGTGGACCTCGCATGCAAGCTGCTCGAGGATGCCGGCGGCACCTGCATCTTCACCCGCACAGACACGACCACGGCGGCGACAACCACCGAGG
Source organism: uncultured Planctomycetales bacterium (assembly GCA_964403235.1). Taxonomy (GTDB): domain Bacteria; phylum Planctomycetota; class Phycisphaerae; order UBA1845; family JAFGLZ01; genus JAFGLZ01. Next base: position 9,699 of record CAYOGX010000067.1, read on the forward strand.
GCGCGCACTACCAGGACGCAACCTCCACTGGTGACTGCGCCCTGAGTGGTACGGCTGTCAACGACTACCGAATCGCGGTCGAGATTCTCTCGGACGGCGACCTCGGCGTGGCGACGTTCAAGTACAGCTTGGATGCCGGCCCGGACGATACCGACGAGGAACAGCGCAACTGGTCGAACCCGATCACGGTCCCCAGCGGCGGGACCTATGTAGTTGGCTCCACGGGGCTGACGTTCACGTTCTCCGGTGGTGCTTCTACGGCATTCAAGGACGGGGACACGTTCTACTTCTCTGCGACCGCGGCGTGTCCAACGCTCGCCGACCTGAACACCGCGCTCGATGCCATCCGCACGAGTTCGTACGACGTGGACTGGGTCCACGTCGTCGGCGAGTCGACCAACGCCATCATGGCGGGCATCAAGACGAAGATCGACGCCTGGGAGACGACCTACAATCGCTACTCGTTCGCAGTGCTCGAGGCCACGGACGTGGACCCGGTGGGCACGGTGTCGAGCTCCGGCACGACCCCGCCCACGCTTGCGGTCACTGGCATCCCGCTCGAGTCGTGGGATGTCGTGGTCACGGTCGAGACGGGCGGCGCGCTCGGAACGATGACGTTCAAGTACTCGACCGACGGCGGCGACACGTACAGCGCGGAACTCACGTCGACAGCGGTCACCGGCATCACCGAGATCGGTGCCACCGGCATGATCTTCACGTTCGCGTCAGGCACCTACAACGCCGACAACGAGTACACGTTCTCGACCTGGGACAAGGAGACGAAC
>CAYOGX010000068.1:0-10413 GCA_964403235.1 uncultured Planctomycetales bacterium
CGGCCTTTGACGACATATCGAGATGAACCTACAATCCGAAACGACGGAAAACGGGGCAGAACGTATCGTCAAAAACGATAAGGAGAAAACCATGCGGAGGCTGAACCTCGGAACATCCCTGGCGCTGACGGCAAGCGGTGCGCTGGTCCTGGCCGGCGTGCTGGTCTCGCCCGTCCATGCGCAGGCGCTCAAGAAACCCGCCCTGCTGCTGACGCTGCCCGACACGTGCAACACGCCCGACGGCACGACGCTGGACGCGCGGGGCAACATCATCATGTCCTGCCCGAACTTCAACAACGACAAGTTTCCGGCCCTGCTGATGAAGATCGACCCGCAGAACCGCCTGTCGCTCTTCTACAAGCTGCCGCCGCACCCGGAGACGGGCAAGGCCGGGCCGCTCGGGCTCGACTTCGGGCCGGACGGCCACCTCTACGTGGCCGACAACCAGTGCTTCAACACCGACGAGTACAAGTCGCGCCTGCTGCGGATTCACATGAAGGACGGCAAGCCCGGCAAGTGCGACGTGGCCGTGGACGGGTTCAAGGTGGCCAACGCCGTGATCTGGCGGGGCGACTACGTCTACGTCAGCGACTCGGTGCAGGACAAGACGTTCCCCGTCTCGCACAGCCACTTCGCCAGCTGCATCTATCGCATCAACATCAGGGAGTTCGCCACAGGGCCGGTCAAGCTCAAGCCAGCCGGGACGGACCCCCACTGCATCGCCAAGGTCTGGACGGGGAACCGCCAACTGGCGTTCGGGGCCGACGGGCTGACCTTCGACGACGAGGGCAACCTCTACTGCGGCAACTACGGCGACGGGATCGTCCACAAGATCGCCTTCGACCAGACCGGCAAGGTCGTGTCCAACACGGTCTTCGCCCAGGGCGGGCCGATGAAGTGCTGCGACGGGCTGTTCTACGACGCCCGGACCAAGAAGATCTACGTGGCCGACTCGATCCTCAACGCCGTCCAGGCCGTCGACCTGAAGGGCAACATCACCACCGTGGCCCGCAACGGCGACACCGACGGCGCCGACGGGAGCCTCGACCAACCGTGCGAGCTGATCGTCCGCGGCAGAGAGCTGATCGCGGTGAACATGGACTTCCCGTTCCCCGGCCTGACCAACACCACGCACGACAAGCCCTACACGCTGTCGGTGATCAAGCTGGACTGACGGCCGCGGCGTCTGGCTCGTTTTTCGGGGTGGGGTCTGGCTCCTTTTTCGGTGCTCGCGAGGCCCCGCCGAGCCAGCACGAAAGAAGGTGCCTGACCCCCTCCGCGCTGCCTACGACGCCCGCGTGGGCATGCAGCGAAGACGACACTCGTCCTAGCGCAACTCAAGGGATTCGGGAGAGGCAGGACGCACCGACCGAACCGTGCCGTTGACGTCAGCGCCCTGGATTACATCGTGCCCGTCAACGGAACGTCCGGCGCGGAGCCCGAGTTTGCGGGCTGCTTCGCGATCGAGCTCCTGACGGGTTATCCACAGCCCCGCCCAAGCGCACCCGGCGATGCCGGTAGAGACCCTCCGGTGGACATCGGGCAGTCTGGCCTGCAATTCCTGATCTGTAGCACCGTGCAGAAGAACTCGACCATCTTCGGTCTTGATCGTGTACAGAGCACCATCCGGGCCCGCGGAGATCGTCACCCAGTGGTCTCTCGTCTTCAGGTGCCCGATCGTAGCACAGCCGGCGACGGGGCTAGCCATCCTCTGGTCGTTCCGCTCAGACGCTTCTGCCGTACGCGGGGGCATCACAGCCTGCCGTGCCTGGACGGGCGTCTGTTCTGAGGAACAGGCTCCCAGCAGAAGAAGCAGTACGGAGAGGAGCACACGGGAAGAGACACGGATCGCGTGCATCGCGCGCCTCCTTCGGACTTGGGCGCAACCCCCTAAAGGACTATGTTACGACACCCCGTCGCCCCCCGCAAGCCCCTCGCCCTTGGCGTGGGGTGCACGCGGATTCTGGCACCTACCCGCAGCCGGTAGACGTGTTACACCGAGGCACCTGTGCGCGGGGGGTACCGCCCGGTGATTTAGATGCCGGCGAGGAAGACCGCGGCCGCTACGGCCAACGAGAACGCGCCGAGGAGGATCCCCGCCCAGGCCAGCCCCCTGCCGCGCTGTGCCTCGTTGCGAGGGATCTGGTTCAGCGCGACCAGGCCGAACACGACGGCCAACACCTGCGGCATGATCAACGCCAGGCAGGGCACGCCGAGCAGCCCCATCACCAGCGAGGCCACCGCGTACCCGTTGGTGCCGCCCGGCACCGGACCGTGCGTCACGCCCTCCAGCGTGAACGGCAGGCCGCAGTCCTGACACCGATCCGCGTCGACGGGCGAGTCGTGCCGACACCGCGGACAGCGGATGAACAGCTCGTCGGCGTCGGTGCGGACGATCTCCGGTGCGCGAGCCCCGTCGGCGGCGTAGGCGTGGACGGGCGTGGGGTCTTGTGCCTCACCGCTGACGCATACGACCTCGCCGACCTGGCCGGTCTTCGGATCGAAGCTCGGCACGACGAACTCCGTCGCGCAGGTGGGACACTTGCCCAGCCCGCCCGTCTGGCCCGTGTGGGCCTCGAGCACCGACTCACAGCGCGGACAGGTGAAACGGTAGCGATGGAGCACCGGAACAGGCGTCGGCACCGGCGGGGGGGCCTGGGCGCCGGCGGGGACCGAGGTCAACGGGGGAACCGCCCCGGGCAATGGCCCGGGCACCGTCTCCATCGACGGGGGTGGGGGCGGATCTGGCGGCGGGGACAACTGGAACTGCCCCTGGCAGTGGGGGCATCGGACCCACTGGCCGGCGAAATCCGTGTCGGCGGAGACCGCTTCGTGACACAGCGGGCATGGCAGTTCGTAGAGCACGACGTCCCCTGGTTCAGTTGGCGCCCGGTTGGTCCGCGCGGGTCGGCTTGTCGGGTTCCGTTTTGCCGGCTCGGTCCTCTTGTCGGCCCATGCGTCGATCGAACTCGTCGAACGTGAGCAGGGCCGTCTGCCCATTGAGCTGAAGCACCAGACGCTTGATGCCCTTGGGGGCCAGGCCCTTCTTCCAAAACCGCCGATTCTCCGGGTCGACGTATTGCAGACGGTAACCGACCGCGGGTGGCGGGGGGACGAGCGGATCGGTGTAGACGACGATGGTGTTGGGATCGCCGCGTTTCGGGTCGAGGCCGGCCACGTACGAGAACGGCCGGTCGGCACGGGCGCCGTCCGTGTAGACGAGCCGATCGCGATTCGCATACGACGGCGCGAGATCCGCCAGCGAGGAGGGCAGCCGGTCCCACTCGGCCAAGTAGCCCTTGAGCGCCTTGCCCAGGTGGTCGAGGTTCTCGGCCACTTCGGGGAAATCGTCTTCGACGCCTTGCTGGCTGCCGGGAAGGGTCGTCACCCCGGGGACCGCCCTCGCGCGGGCCGGGCCGCCGACGGTGAAGCGCCACGTGCCCGTCCTGACGGCCGACACGCCGATCAGCGTCCAAATAAGACCGAAGGTCAGACCCAAAACCAATCCCGCCCAGGCCAACCCACCGCCCGTCAACCGACCATGCGCGTGGCGGATGCGTTTGAGCTAGTAGATCCCCATCGTCACGGCCAGCATATGGGTCAAGACCGGCACGCAGGCCACGAGCCCCATGACGAAGGCGGCGACGGCCAGCCCGTCCGTCTGCGCGCCCGATAGGGGAACGATCGCCCTGGGTGCGCCGCACTGCTCGCAGCGATCGCGCGGCTCGGCGTTGAGTCTCCCACAGGAGTGACAGCTCCAGCCGGTCGTCACCGTAGGCGGCGACGATCCCGCGACGGGTGGGGCCTGGCCGGGGACGACCCCGTCCGCGGCGGCGGGGAGCGTGGCGCCGGCGGCATCGAGCGTCACCGCCTCGACCGCCCTGCCGCAGTTCGGACACGCCAGGCGCTCGCCGACTCGGGAGGGATCGAAGTCGATCGGATGACGACAGAACGGACAGATCACGCTGGGCACGACACCTCCTCGATCGGGTCATTGTATGGAAAAAGCAGGAGGGCACAAACTGTCAATCCCGCAAGTCGTGTGATAGAATCCCGCCTCCTGCCGGGGGGTGGATGGGCGGTTCAACGCAACGGCGCTCGTCGAAGGAGATGCGTGATGAACCAACGCCTGGTTGGACATGCATTGAGGTCCGTGAAGGTCGCCCTGGCGGTCGCGGCCGCGGTCGCCGGGTGTACCGGGATCAAGAGAGGCGCCGCGCCGGCCAGTGTCTCGCCCGCCAAGGCCGTCGCCCTATCCCCCGACGCCGGACGCCACAAGTCCACCGTCTCGCCCCATTCCTATGAGGGCATGCTGAGGGGTATGATCGATCTGAAGGCCCTGGCCCAGCCGCCGACCCCCGGCGTCACCTGCAAGCAGTTCAGCAGCTACGACCGCAAGTCGAAGATCGACAAAGACGGCAAGAAGATCGAGTGGGGCGCCAACCGCGACCACGGCAACTTCCTGCGACAAGAGGGCACCGCCCACGTGATGGCCGACATGGACGGGCCCGGCTGCATCGTGCGGATCTGGTCGGCCAACCCGTCGGGCACGCTCAAGATCTACCTTGACGGCAGCGAGACGCCCGCGCTGGCGAAGGATTTCCTGAGGCTGACCACAGGCAGGGTGCTCCCGTTCGCCGAACCCATCGTCGGGCGGCGGTCACGGGGGGCCAACATCTATCTGCCCATCCCCTATCGGAAGCACTGCAAGGTCGTCGTGGATCGCATCAAGCAGCCCGATCGGCTGTACTACCTCGTCGACTACTGGACCTACAAACCCCGAACCAAGGTCCCCACCTGGTCGATGCCCCTGCTCAACCGGCACATGGACACGTACAAGGAGGTCTGCGCCGTGTTGAGCGACCCGACCGACGGGCCGGCCGACCTGCCCAAGCTCGCGAGCAAGACGCTCAAGCTGGCGCCCGGGGCCGATGCGCTGCTGATCGGGCAGGAGGGGCCGGCCGCCGTTCGCGCGCTGAAGGTCAAGGCGTCGGCCAAGGACCCCGAGGCCGCGCTCCGCGAGGTGGCCTTGTCGATCCGGTTCGACGGCGCAGCCAAGCCGCAGGTCTGGGCGCCGCTGGGCGATTTCTTCGGGACGGCCCCGGGCGTGAACCCGTATCCGGGCCTGCCGCTGGGGATGACCAAGGACGGATGGATGTACTGCTACTGGTTCATGCCGTACCGCAAATCGGCCGCGGTGACGTTCCACAACGAGGGCCAGCAGGACGTCGCGCTCGACGTGGCGTTCGCGACGGGCCGCGTCGACGACGCCGCGAACCTGCTGTATTTCCATGCCGGCTGGCGGCGGAGCCATCCGAACAAGACGTTTGATTGGCCGTTCCTCGAGTGTACCGGGCGGGGGCGGTACGTTGGCGTGGCCATGTTCGTCTTCAACCCCGTCCGGGCCTGGTGGGGTGAGGGCGACGAGAAGGTCTGGGTCGACGGCGAGAGGTTCCCGAGTTGGTACGGCACGGGCAGCGAGGACTACTTCGGCTACGCGTGGTGCTGCAACGAGCCGTTCGTCCACGCCTACCACAACCAGCCCCGCTGTGACGGGCCGGGAAATCAGAACCACAGCTCGGTGAACCGCTTCCACGTCATCGACAACATCCCGTTCTGCAAGTCGTTCAAGATGACGATCGAGAACTACGGCCTGGACAAGGACTACGCGTGCACCACCTACTGGTACGCCGACGCGGGGTCGAAGGATTTCTTCCAGCCGGTGCCGGTGGGTCAACGCGGGGTCGCGGCCAAGGTCGTGTCCAAGGCACCGATGAGGATCAAAGGCGCGATCGAGGGCGAGACGCTGAAGATCGTCGCCAAACAGACGACCGGCCCGTGCGACCCGCAGGACATGACGAGCTTCGGACGGCACTGGAGCGGCAACAGCCACCTGTGGTTCAGACCGAAAGGGGCCGGCGAGTGGGTCGAGCTCGAGCTGCCCGTCGCCAAGGACGGCAAGGTCACGCTCGCCATCTACGGCACCAAGGCCGGCGACTACGGGGTCGTGCAGTACTGGCTCAACGGCAAGAAGCTCGGCAAGCCCATCGACGCCTATAACAACGGCGTGGTCCCGACGAAGCGCGTGGCACTGGGCGTGGTCGAGCTGACGAAGGGCAAAACGCGGCTGAAGATGGAGGTGGTCGGCAAGAACGCCAAGAGCGTCGGTTTCATGGCGGGGCTGGACTGCGTGGTGCTCGAGCCGGCCAAGTGAGCGGGGCGCCCAACGGCACTGGCGGACAAGCCGCCAGTGGCACTCGATCAGGGGAGATGCATGAACGATCGCGAGCGGTTCAACAACCAGATGCACTATCGTCCGGTGGATCGGTGCCCGATCTGGGACTTCGGCTTCTGGACCGAGACGGTCCAGGCGTGGGAGCAGTACGGGCTGCCGGCGGGCGTCAACACGGACGAGTTCTTCGGCATGGACAAGCAGTGGGCGGTCATGCACGTGGACCTGGGGTTGCGGCCGTGCTTCGAGGCCAAGGTGGTCGCTGACGAGGGCGAGACCGAGGTCGTCATGGACGAGGCCGGCGTCACCTACCGGCACAGAAAACACCTGAGCACCATCCCGCACTACATCGACTGGACGCTCAAGGACCGCGCGAGCTGGGCCGAGCACTTCAAGTGGCGGCTCGACCCAGACGCCCCTGGGCGGATCGTCGACCACTGGGCCGGCCAGTGCGAGCGCATGGCCGACGACAAGCGCGACTACCCGCTGGGCATCTCGGGCGGCAGCCTGTACGGCTGGCTGCGGAACTGGATGGGCATGGAGAACCTCTCGCTACAGATCTACGACGACCCGACGCTGTTCCCCGAGATGGTCGAGACGCTCGGCACGCTGTTCTACACGGTGCTGGAACGGGCCTTGAAGGCGGCCAAGGAGCACGGGTGCACGTTCGATTACTGTAGCATGTGGGAGGACATGTGCTACAACCGGGGCCCGTTGATCTCCCCGCAGATGGTCCGCGATGTGATGGGCCCGCAGTACAAACGAACGACGGACCTGTTGCGCGCGTACGGGTGCGACGTGGTCGTGCTCGACTGCGACGGGAAGGTGGACGACCTGATCCCGATCTGGATGGCCAACGGGGTGAACGTGGCCTTCCCGTTGGAGGTCGGTACGTGGGGGGCGGACGCGATCGCATACCGGCGGCGGTTCGGCAAGGAGCTGCTGATCATGGGCGCGTTCGACAAGCACATCCTGGCCCGGAGCAAGGACGAGATCCGTCGCGAGATCGAGCGGCTGGCGCCGCTGGCGGAGGAGGGCGGGTTCATTCCGTTCTGCGACCACCGCGTGCCGGCCGACGTGCCGCTGGACAACTACATGCACTACCTCGAGCAGGCCAAGGCCATCTGGGGCAAGGGCATCGACGTCCGTCCGACGGGCGAGCTGACGGACACCGCGTTCCAGGGCCAGCCGTACCGGTGGGACGTCGCGACGTAACGAAGGACGAAGAGGAAAGGACGAAGCAGGAAGGTCGACGCGGAGCCCACCCCTTTAGGGGTGGCGGTTTCAGGGGCAGCGGCGCCCACGTGCGATCGTGCTTGACCAGGTAGAGGCAAAGGGACGATGCGAATCCTCGTGACGGCGGGCCCGACCCGCGAGTACTTCGATACGGTCAGGTTCATCTCGAACCCCTCGTCGGGCAAGATGGGGTACGCCCTGGCTCGGGCGGCGCGCCGGCGGGGGCATGAGGTCGTGCTGATCAGCGGCCCGGTGGCGCTCAAGCCACCGAAGGACGTCGAGGTGGTCCACGTGGTCTCGGCCGACCAGATGAGCCGCGCCTGCAAGAAGGCCTTTGCCGATTGCCAGGCCGTCATCATGACCGCAGCCGTCTGCGACTATTACCCAGAGTACCAGCTCGATCACAAGCTCAAGAAGCAGGCCAAGCCGCGGCCCGTCAAGCTCCTGCCGACGGAGGACATTCTGGCCACGTTGGGCCGACGCAAGGCCGGTCGCGTCCTGGTCGGGTTCGCCATGGAAGACCACGCCCACCACAAGCACGCCGAGGGGAAGCTCCGCCGCAAGCGTCTCGACGCCATCGTGCTGAACGGCCCGCAGAACATCGGGGGCGATCGGGCACAGGTGGATGTTTTGGTGTCGAGCGGCCAGTGGGAGCGCTGGCCCGCCGCCAGCAAGAACGCCGTCGCCGCCAGGGTCGTCCGCCTCACCGAGCGCCTGGTGGCCGAACGCCAATAGCGGGCGCCGTGCGCCTTCAACGAGCAGAGCCGCAGCAGCGTCCGACCCATTCACGAACGCCGCGCCGTGGTCGCCCGCCGCCTGCCGAAGCTCGCCAAACGACCCCACGCCGCCGGGCGGGAAGACACCGGGGGGGCGGGTCCGGCAACGTCCCTGTTGGTGTCGGACGACCGTTCGGCTAGAATAGGGTTCGGCAGTGATAGGCCATTTCGCTTCGCCGGGCGGTAACGTGGGTGGGGGTCAAGCCGGTCGGCCGGGGTCGACGGGGTCAGCCCGACGGCATCGGCGCTCGCACGGATCACCGGAGGACGTGGGTGATGAAACAAGGCAAGGGCAAACAAGGCCCGGCAACCCAAGGCACGCCGTCTCAGACCGCCGAGTCGCTGTGGGAACAGATCGAGCAGGAACGGACGGCCCTGGCGGACGAGCGCGAGCGATTCGAGGCCGAACGCGCCGCGTGGCAGGCCTCGGCCGCCGAGCTCCAGGCCGACAACGCCCCGGACCTCGACGCCCGTCTCACCGGGCAACAAGCTCGACTCGATACGCAGCGACGCGAACTGGAGGAGGCGCGGGCGTCCCTGACGGCCCGACAGGCCGAACTCGACGCCGTTCAGCTCGATCTGGATCAACGCGAAGCGGCGCTGGAACAGCTGCGCCGCGATATCGCCCGAGACAACGAGTCGCTGACCAAGGCCCGCGAGGAGGTGCAACGGCTGAGCGGATCGCTGGAGTCCGATCAGGCCAGCCTGCAGGTCGACCGACTCACGGAATTCTACCAGCAGCAACAGACCGAGATCGACGCCGAGCGCCAAGAGCTTCAGTCGTTGCACGAGCGCATCCGGCAGGAGCGGGCCGAGTGGGCCGACGAGCTGCAACAGCTCCAGGACGGTCAAGCCGGTATCGAGCGCCGGGCCGCCGCCCTCGACGAACGGGCCCAGCAACTCGAAACCGAACGAAAAGCGCTCGAACAGCAGCGCAAGCAGTTCACCGTCGAACGGTCCGAGCTGGGCGAGGATCAGACAAAGCTGGAATCCATGCAGGCCGAGCTGGCCCGACAGCGGACCCAGCTCGAGCAGGAACTCCTGGAAGTACGCGGGCAACGCGATCGGATAACGAATCAGCAAGCGCACCTGGACGAACAGCGGGCGAGCCTGGAGGCGGAGCAAGCGGCCCTGGCCGACCGATCCGAAAGCGTCGAGCGACAACGGATCGCCCTGACGGGTCAACGGGAAAAGCTCGTCGCGCGGCAGGAGGAACTCGAGGCCGAACACGCCGAGTGCCAAAACCTCCGCCAGCAACTCCAGCAAGAGGCCGAACAGCACCGCGCCGAGCTCCGCCAGAAGGTCGAGCAATTCGAGACCCAGCTCACCCAGGTCACCGAACGAGGACGGCAACTGGCGACCCGCCAGCGCGAGCTGGACGACCGGGAACAGGCCCTGCAAGAGACGGCCCGCCAGGCCGAAGAGCAAGAGGCCCAACGCCGCGCCGAGGCCCAGGCCGAGCAGAAGGACCTCGACCAACACCGCCAGCAGATCGAGACGGAGGAGGCCCGCCTGACGGCGGAACGACAGGACCTCGACCGGCGCGCAGCCGAGCTGGACGAGCACATCGCGGGCTTCTCGGCCGACCGCGAACGCATCCTCGGGATCCAAAGCCAGTTCGAGGCGCGACAGGCGGAGCTGGAATCGAAGTCCGCCGACCTACAATCCGAGGCCGACCAACTACAGGCCGATCGACGGCAATTCGAGCAAGAACGTCAAGACGCAGCGAGAGAGGCAACCCAGGAACGACAACTGCTCGAGCAGCAGCGCGAAGCACTCGCCCACCAGGAAGCGGACGTGACCGAGCGCGAGGCCCAACTCGCCAGCGAGGTGGCGGCGCTCCAGCAGGTCGCGCCGAAGGACCAGGCTGACGGACCCGTCAGACACGTCGTGATCGAGTCGGGCGGGTTCAATCTGCAACGTGCGCTGGTGGCCTCGACCGTGCTGGCGGCCGTGGGGGCGATCGCGGTGGCGTTTTGGGTCGGGTTCCGGCACGAGGTAAGGGGCATCATCGCGATCGAGACGACGGCGACTCCGGAGCAGGCGCTGCGGCAGCACGCCGCCATGCTGAACACGCCGTTGGTGATCGAGGCGGCCGCCAAGAACGCGAATGCGGACGTCTCACCCGCCGACATCAGCAACATGATCGGGCACGCGGGCGAGATCGAG
>CAYOGX010000069.1:0-10397 GCA_964403235.1 uncultured Planctomycetales bacterium
CGAAGCTCCTGGCCGTCTGCGACGTCGACGAAGCGCATCTGCAAATGGCGCTGAAGGTCGCTGGCAAGGGCGTTAAGGGCTACAAGGATTTCCGCGAAGTCCTCGCCCGGACGGACATCGATATCGTACACGTGCCCACGCCGCCGCACTGGCACGGGCTGATATCGATCGCCGCGGCCGAGGCCGGCAAGGACATCTGGTGCGAAAAGCCCATGACCCGGACGATCGGCGAGGGCAAGAAGCTGGTCGAGGCCGTGCAACGCAACGGCCGGATCTTCCGCATCAACACGTGGTTCAGATTCCAGGGCGGGTTCTATGGCTTCGGTACGACGGTCAACCCCATCAAGAAGCTCGTTAACAGCGGTATGCTGGGCTGGCCGCTCAAGGCGACAATCAGCGGGGTGACCGGCTTCAACTGGAAGTTCCATTGGAGCGGCAAAACCAACCTGAAGCCCGAACCGGTACCCGCCCGGCTGGACTACGACCTGTGGCTGGGTCCGGCCCCGTACAAGCCGTACCATCCGCATCGGGTGCATGCGACGTTTCGCGGGTATTGGGACTATGACGGCGGCGGCCTGGGTGACATGGGTCAGCACTATATCGACCCGGTCCAATACCTGCTCGGCAAGGACGACACGAGCCCCGTCGAGATCGAGGCCGACACGCCGCAACAGCATCCCGACGCCGTCGGCTCGTGGCGCCGGATATGGATGAAGTACGCCGACGGCTGCGAGATCGTCCTGGACGGCGAGAACCGGGACAAGAACGCCGCGTTCCTCGAGGGACCCCAAGGGAAGCTATACAAGGGGTTCCGGTGCAGCATCCCGAACGTGCAGCAGAAGCTGGCTGCGTTTGCTGAGCCCGAACCCCAAGTGACCGATTTCTGCCGTGCGGTCCGGACGCGTCAGAAGTTCGCATTGAACGAGGCCAACGCCCACCGTTCGTGCACGCTGGTGAATCTGGCGAAGATCGCGCTGCGTCTGCGAAGACGGCTCCGGTTCGATCCGGACAAGCAGCAGTTCATCAACGACGAAGCGGCGAACCGCCTGGTCGATCAGCCGATGCGGGCGCCGTGGCATCTGTAGTGGTTTGTGTTTGGAGATCATGCAAATGGCAACTCGGGCCAGACTGATTGGGATAGCAGTTTGTGCAGTGATGGGCGTCACGTCTCCGGTGGCGATTGCGGCCGAGGCGAAATCCGCGGTGGCGGATCTGATCGCCAAGATGCCTGCCAAAAACGGTGTCGAGGAGAAGCAGCTGGTCGCCGCGCTCGTCAAGCTCGGTCCGGCGGGCATCGGGCAGATTTGCAGGATGCTCGTCCCGCCGGGGACGGGGGACGATACGAAGGCCCGATACGCATTGAGCGGGCTGGCTGCCTATGTCACGCGCCCTGGTGCCCAGGCGGAACGGGCGATGGTGGCCGGCGTCATCATCGACGCCATCAAGTCGGCATCCGACGACGAGGTCAAGGCGTTTTTGATTCGCCAGATGCAGGTGGTGGGAACGGAAGCGCACCTCGCGGCGTTGAGCGCGTTTCTGGGGGACAAGCGGCTGTGCGAGCCAGCGACACAGGCGACGCTGGCCATCGGTGGGCCGGGATTGGTGCGGCACTTCGTTAAGGCGCTGCCGTCGGTGGATCCCGCCAATCGGATCACGATCATCAACGCGCTGGGCAAGATCCGCGCCAAAGCTGGTAGATCAGCGCTCATCAAGCACGCGGGCAGCGGCGACGTGAACGTGCGGCTGGCAGCGTTGCATGCGCTGGCCAACATCGGCGATCCCGCGGACGGGGAGCTGCTGGCCAAGGCGGCGCAGGTCAGGCCCGCCTACGAGCGGGCCAAGGCGACGTCGTTCTATCTGCTGTTTGCGCGGCGGTTGGCGAGGACCGGCAAGGGCGATCAGTGTGCAGCCATCTGCCGCGACCTGATCAAGACGCGGACCGTGCCCCGTGAGAGCAACGTTCGATGCGCTGCGCTGAGCACGCTGGTGGCCGCATTGGGGGAGAGAGCGCTGGGCGATCTGCTGGCGGCGATGGACGGCAACGATACGCAACTACAGTGGGCGGCGCTGGAGTTGGCGCGCGCGATCCCGGGCGAGGCGGGCACGGCGAAATGGGTCGCCAAGAGCCGAGACGCCGCGCCGGACGTCCGGGCGAGGATCCTCGGCATGCTCGGGCGCCGCGGCGACAAATCCGCGCTGCCGGCGTTGCTGGGGGCGCTGAAGGACAAGGAGAAGGTCGTGCGGCTGGCGGCCATTCCGGCCGCAGCCCGGCTCGGCGGCAGCGATGCATTGGATCCACTGCTGGTCCTGTTGCGGGCGGCGGATGCCGAGGAGATCCAGACGGCCAAGCAGGCGCTGATGTGTCTTGCCGGCAAGGGCGTCGCGTCCGCGGTGGCGGGCGCGTTGCCAAGCGTGTCCACGCCGTCCCGCGCGGCCCTGCTGCAAGTCCTGGCTGCACGCCGTGCGACGGCGCATCTCGAGGCGGTCTTCGCGCAGACGAAGGACAAGGACCGGTCGGTCCGTCTCGCAGCCATCAGGGCCATGGACGTCCTGGCGAGTGATAAGGACCTGGCCAGGCTGGTGGATCTGCTTGGCAAGAGCACCAGCGGCGACGAACGGCAGGCGGTGTACAAGGCGGCAGTGTCGATCGCCCGGCGGACCGGAGCGGCCGTCAAGACGCCGGCGCAGAAGAAGCTCCTGCTGACCAGTCTGGCCAAGGTGCGGACGCCCGAGTCGCTGGCGATCGTGGCGCCGTACCTGGATGACAAGTCGGTCCAAGCGGATGCGGCCTTGGCCGCCGCTACGATTGCGTGTCCACAGGGCAAGGGCGCGCCGGGCGTGCGGGGGACGGCCGTGGCGGGTGTCTTACAGAAGGCGATCCCCGCGATCACAGACGCCGCCGTCCGCGCCAAGGCCGAACGGCATCTCGCCGCGTTGCCCAAGCCGGACAAGCACAACCTGGCCCGGGGCAAACCGGTGAAGACCTCGGTGGCCCACCAGGGCAGCCGGGCGCCCTCGCTCGCCGTCGACGGCGACTACAAGGACAAGCACTCGGCCTGGTTCGGCGCGCGCTGGCCGTCGTGGCTGCAAGTAGACCTGGGCAAGGCGGTCAAGATCGACACCGCCCACGTCTACTTCTACTGGGACACGCGGTACTACCAGTACAACGTGCAGGTGTCCGCCGACGGCAAGACGTTCAAGACCGTGGTCGACATGAGCAAGAACACCCGCGCCGCGACGCCCGAGGGTGTGATCCACAAGTTCGCACCCGTCGCGGCGAGATACGTCCGCGTCAACGTTTTGAAGAACAGCGCGAACGAAGCGGTGCACCTCGTCGAGTTCAAGGTTTACGCCGAGGGCACGGGCCCCACACCGCCTCCGCCCCCGCCTCCGCCCAAACCGGACGCCGAGGGCTTCATCCCGCTGTTCAACGGCAAGGACCTTAGCGGCTGGACCGGCCACACCAGTGCCTATCGCGTCGAGGGCGACAGGCTCGTCGGCGGCGGCAGCATTTACACCAGGAAGCAGTACAGCGATTTCGTCTTTCGGTTCGAGTTCAAGCTCACGCCGGGCGCGAACAGCGGCGTGGCGCTTCGTGCCCCCATGAAGGGCAGCGCCGCCTATACGGGCATGGAGATCCAGATCCTGGACGACACGGCGGAGCGATACAAAAACCTCCGTCCGTATCAATACCACGGCTCGATCTATGGCGTCGTTCCCGCGAAGCGCGGCCACCTGAAGCCCGTCGGTGAGTGGAACGTCGAGGAGATCACGGCCAAGGGGTGGCAAGTGACCGTCAAGCTCAACGGCGTGACCATCGTCGACGCCGACATCGACAAGGCCAGCGCGCCCAAGACGATGGACGGGAACGACCACCCGGGCCTGAAGCGCACGACGGGCCACCTCGGCTTCGTCGGGCACGGCTCACACGTCGAGTTCCGAAACATCCGCGTCAAGGAACTCAAATAGGAGGCGGTCCGCTCCTACGCCGTCCCTTGCCCCTGG
This sequence comes from uncultured Planctomycetales bacterium, assembly GCA_964403235.1. Lineage (GTDB taxonomy): Bacteria > Planctomycetota > Phycisphaerae > UBA1845 > JAFGLZ01 > JAFGLZ01. Next base: position 4,006 of record CAYOGX010000069.1, read on the forward strand.
CTATCCGTCCTTGACCGCCGCGGCAACTTGCTCTGCGATCTGCTCAACGGTGCCGTCTGCCGTGCGGGCGATACGGAGTCGTTGGGGTGCGTGCAAGGCCCTGTATATGGCTTCGGGCCATTGGCACAGGGCGCGACAGGACGCCTGGTCAAGTGGGTGTAACATCGCGCCGACCGGATCCAGCAAGACCGTCGACCGCGGCGCGACCAGGGCGATCAGGTCAGGCAGGTCGAAGTCCCTCAGCGCGCCGTTGACCCAGAAGTAGTCGCGCGTGGCATAGTACCGCGAGCCGACGATGAGCTTGTAGGAGGGCACCGTCTTGACGCATACGACGGCGGCGGGCCTCGGGTCGAACGCAGCCGCCGCCAAGACCCACACACCTCCGAGGCCCTCGCCGACCACCCCGACGGGCCGCTGAGACCGATCGGCCCGCCCACAGAGGTAGTCCGTCGCTCGGATGACGTCGTAGGCCCGCATCGCCAGCATCGTCGTCTTGCCGTGGGCGGCCCGGACGGCGTGGCTGTCAAAGCGGAACTGTTGGGCGTCGTAGTGCGTGAGCGGGCGGAGCTTCGAGCGGTCTCTGGGGTCCGTCTCGCCCGTGCCGCGTACGTCGATCGACAGGACCGCGTATCCCCTACGCGCCAGCTCGAGGGCGAGCGCCGGGGTGGTCGTGTCGGTGGGCTTTCCGCATTCGGCTGCGTGCAGGATGATCGGCGATTTGCCATCGCGTTTGCGCGGTGACAGCAGCAGCGACGGCAGGACAATGCCCGGCTCGCCCTCGATCACCAGCCTCTGAGCGACGAAGGCGTCGGTTTCGACGGTGCCGTGCCGGGTGCAGGTGGGCGGGTGCCGTTCCTGCCCGATCGTTAGCCCGATGCGGTTCGCGATGGCGTGCCTCAAGCGCCCGCGCATTTCGTCGATCGATCCAACGTCTCGGGGAATGGGTCGCGGCGGCCGGAGCTTCTCGGCGAGCTTCGCATTCAACGTCTGTCCCGCCTCGCCGCCCAGGTCGGTTACCACGCGACCGGTCTTGGTACAGCGCAGGTCGGGCACGGACTCGGGATGGAGCGTCGGTTCGGTGGCGCCTTCGTTTTGTTTGCCGAGCCATTGGTTAATCCACCCGTACGCAGGCTCGCGCTTGGGCTTCTTCAGATCGTGAACCCCGTGCACGAGGACCAGTCGGCAGCGGCCCTTGTCGGCGCCGAGCCCCTCGTAGAACCGCAGCATGTCGTTCATCTTGCGTCGATGGCCTGATTCCTCACGGGAATCCTTCCCGACGATGAACAGACACGGGCGCGGGGGGATCAGGCTGAGGATGTCGGCCTCGACGAGGCGTCGCCCGGTCAGGTACGTCTGCTCCATGCTGCCGCCCGGGTGTGCGGCCGCGCAGACCTTGACCCGTTTGTCGACGGCCGTGATGAGCAGCGCCATGATCCCGCCGCCCGAGTTGCCCATCGCGGCGATCCGGTCCGCATCCACCTCGGGCCTGGCTGCCAGGTAGTCCAGGGCCCGAACGCAGTCCCAGACGCGAACGCCGGTCAGCGTTTGACCGACCAGCCACGACGGTCGGCCTAGGTAATGATGCTGCGAAACGCACTGCGGGACGAGGTCCTTGCCCGTCTTCGGATCAACGTACTCGCTCCGCTCGCCTTGCCCCATCGGGTCGAGCGCGAGCACCACGTAGCCCTTGAGCACCAAGCCGAGGCACGCCTCGTGATACAGGTGATACGCCTTTGCGTCGGCCGCGTGCCCGCAGGTGAGCAGTACGCCCGGTTGTGGGAACGTCCGGCCCTTCGGCACGTAGACGTTGGCGGTGCAGTGGTAGCGGGGGCGAGACTCGAAGATGAGCTTCTCGATGACGCAATCGACCCGATCGCGCCGGCCGACGATCCGCGCGCGGAGCGGACACTTGGGTCCGAATTCGCCGAGGAACTCGGGCAGCCGGGCGCGTATTCGCGCTTGTCTGGCCCGCCACTGCTGGGGCGACTCGAGAGCGGCGAGCGCTTGTTCGCGCTGTCTGGTCGCCCGGGTCGTGATCTTATTGACGTAGTTTGCCAGCATCGCCTTGGCCCGGTCCTGCTGGTCGGGGTCGACGTAAACCCGGAGCGTGGGGGCCGACAAGGCCAGGCAAACGGAAACGAGTCGCGTCTTGGACGGCGTCATGCGATTTCCCATCCCTCGTGTGTTTCGAGGCCGGGTCACGTCCTGAGCCCCGTGTACCTGCTTGGCATGTCTCTGCCTGACCCCGCCGCGGCCGACTGCGTCGGGCGGCGGGGAGGGACCGCACGCGGCCCCGCTGAACGATCGCGCGCTCTCGAGCGGTGGCGGATCAACCGGACGACGTTGCCAGGGCCGCTCGAATCACCGCGCGCGTCTTGGCCAGCGCCGTGGTCGCCACGACCAGCGGGTCCTGACGAGCGTAGGTTGGATTAAACAGCTCAATCGACAATGGGCCGTGATACCCAATCGACCGCAGGTCCCGGATCAGCCTCGCCAGCGGCGCGATCCCGTCGCCCGGATAGACCCGGTGCCTGTCGGCGATCTTCTCGCGGGGTGGGTCGGCGGGGTAATCGTTCAGATGGAACCCGGCGAGCAGGTTCGGGTTCAGCTTGCCGATGTCCGACAGGCCGGACCCGCCCTTATACAGGTGGTAGACATCGGGCAGGATGCACGCGCTCGGGTGATGGGCCTCGAGGGCGACGAGGACGGCCTGGCCCAGCCGGTGAAGGTTCTTGGCGGGTCCCCAGATCTCGATGGCGGGGACGACATTGAACGCCTGTCCCATCTCGATGAGCTCGCGGTACCGCTCGGCGGCCCTGAGCAGATCGACGTTCTTGACGTCGCCGCAGGGCGGGGCCGCGAGGTGCGTCGTGCCGATCTCGCCGAGTTGAGCCATGTAGCGCTTGGCCTTGGCGAATCCCGTCGCGCGTCTCGCGTCGTCGTCGACCATCCATTCGTAGAAGGCGATGGCCCCGGTGACGGCCAGGCCGTGGTCCCGGATCCGCTTGTTCAAGTCCTTGAGCGTCCCGCCCGACTTGACGTGGCGTTCGAGCTCGTCCACCCACACCTCGATCGCTTGGTAGCCTGCCTTGGCGGCGATGTCGACCACCTCGACGATCGGCAGCTTCTGGGCGCGGAGCGTGCTGGTGTTGAGCCCGATAGGGAACGGCTCGGACGCCGCAGGCGCCGCTTCCGCGCCATCCGGACCAAGCGCCGAAGCGACGATGGCCGTTCCCGCAGCCGCGCCCTGCTTGAGCATGTGCCGGCGCGTCACCTTCATGGAATGGCTCCTCGGCTCTCCCTTTCAGCGTCAGCCGGCCTTCTTCAGCTTGCCCGCGCCCATGTCGTAGTCGAGCGTATAGGTGTGCTCAGGGTCCCGGTTGTATTGGTCGAGCAGGGGCGAGTAGGCCACCGCGTGGATCTTGTTCTCGGCCGGTACGAAGCGAAGCGTCAGCAGCCAGCCGTCGCCGCCGTTCGGCAGGCTCTGGTAGTCGCACAGGATCTCGTGCACCTTGCGCCCGGCGTTGTTGACGGCCGTTTGGTGGCGGACGCCGCCCACGTGGCCGCAGACGACCATGAAGATGTTCGCGTGCCTGCGAATGAACTTGTTCCACAGCTTCTCACCGACGTTGCCCTTGAACCCATACGGCGTGGCGCCCTTGTACCGACCGTCGAGCCGAAGGTGATAGTGCGTAGCCACGATCACACGGTGCTCCTTGTGCGCATCGACGACGCGGCCGGCCCATTCGAGCGTCTCGTCGCGCGGCGCGAACTCGAGGCTGAGCACCATGAACTTCATCCCCCCACCCTCGAAGAAGCAGTAGTTGTTGGTGTTCGTCTTGCCCATGTGGCCGCCGTACCAGGAGCGGTCCTTGAACCGGGCGGGGGGGAAGTATTTGTTGTACAGCCTCGTGCCGCGCGTCAGTTTCTTATCCTTGTGATCCACGTCGTGGTTGCCGGGCACCACGCTGTAGGGAACCGCGCCGTCGAGGACGCGGTGGGCGCGATCGGCGACCTTCCATTCCTCCTCGATGCGCGCGGTCTGCACGATGTCGCCTAGGTGGATGGCGAACTTAATGTTGTCCTGTGCAGCCCGGCGCTTGATCCATTGGGTCTGGGTCATGTAGGTGTCCGGGAACCGTTCCGCGTAGTTCTGCGTGTCGGGCAAGAGGACGACCGTGAAGCTCGCCGGTTCGCCCGCAACCAGATCAGCAGTCGGGCCAAACAAAACCGCGACCAAGAGGATCGACAGAAAACAAAGGTACGTTGAGGATCGCATGCTATTCTCCATCTCCTAACGTCGTTCGGCACCCCCATGGTGCCGTTATTTGTAGAACCAATCCGTCGGCAGGATCTTGAGCTTGAGGGACAGGCCCCCCTTGTAGTTGAAATAGGTGAGCAGGGCCTTCGGGCCGATCCACGTGACAGCAGGGTAGGCCCACGCGTCGTCGGGCGCATCCTCGATGTTGCGAAGATGCCCCCACGTCTCGCCCTCGTCCTTCGATATCGCCGCGGTGAGCGGGTTCCGCTTCTTGGCGCCGGGGTTGTGGTTCCAGATCGCCAGCAGGTCGCCGGTCTTTGGGATCCGGCTGATGGACACGGGGGCGGCCGTGCCGACCAGCGGCGTCTTGACGGGTTGGGTCCAGGTCTCGCCGCCGTCTTTCGAGAGGCTCTTGTACTGTCCGCCGATGCGCGTCCGCATGAGCATCATCACGCGTCCGTCCTTGAGCTCGACGCAGGCCGGCTCCCAGCATCCGTCACGCGGCTTGACCCGCTGGCCCTCGCGCCACGTCTTGCCGTCGTCGTCGGACAGGTAGCAGTAGCTGTCGCCGCCCTCCCATGCCTCGAGTAGGATCCGGCCGGTCTTGAGGCGGATGGATCGGCCGTTGGTCAGACCCGTGTACTTCTTGGCCGGGCTGAGCTGCTTGGCCGGGCTCCACGTCTTGCCCTCGTCGCTTGAGGTCCGCATCATCACGCGGCAGTCGGTGCTCTGGGTGTTCTTCTGGCAGTGGAACAGGGCGATGCGGCCATCGGTGAGCCGCAGGAAATTCACCTCCATGACGTTGCACCCGCCGTCGTTCTCGACGAGCGGGTACTTGGCACCCCACGTCCATCCGCCGTCGGTTGAGATCCTGCCCGAGATTCGCGCTGGCGCGTGATCGGCGTCGTCGCCGGCGTAGAAATCGGTCCAGGCCAACAGAAGCGAGCCATCTGTTCGTTGAATGACGGCGGCCTCGCTGTTGCGCGGGTTCTGCGCGTCGCTCGGCGCTACGGCGATGGCAACTGAATCTCGTTCGGACGTCATGCTATCGAGGCCTTGGAGGTCACAACCACTCGTCGAGTGCGCCCAGGTGCGATGTTGGTTTGAGCGCTACTTCGGTTCGTTGGCGCTGAGGACGTCAGCCACACGGACCGGTTGCCCGCGGTCACGCGCCTGGCGGAAGGCCTCGGCGATGGCGATGCCCTCGATCATCTGCTTGCGGGGCTCCGTCGGCTTGCCAGTCCGCACCATCCGGCGAATCCGCCTGAGGACCTCGGCCGCACCGTACGGGTGTTGCCAGTCACCCATCTCGCCCGAATCGATCTTGGCGCGCGGGCCGTAGGCCGAGACGTACATCGCGCCGTGGAACGTCGGGCCCGCGTCGCAATGAATTACGACGCCGTGCTTTGGCCGATCGGGCCGGTCGCCGTAGTCGAGGTGTGCACTGGTCTGGTTCGGGCCGCTCATCACGCGGACCGTCTCGACGCCGGTGCCGAACACGTGTTGCGACACGCCGATCGCGTGGATCAACCCGTCGAGGGTCGTCCCGCCGCCAGTGACCGTGCCGAAATTCACGCCGCCCGTTTCCGGCAAGCGGCTGCGGAACTGCGTGGCCGCCGGCGTCGCGTGCAGGATCGACATCGACATGAGCGGCGCGCCATGTTCGTCGGCCAGATCGAGCATCGCGTAGACGTCGGCCAGCGTGTAGGCGAAGGGCTTGTCGACGAACGTCGGCACGCCCTTGGTCAGGCCCGGCCTGGCCAGCTCGAGGTGGTCCTTGCCCTCGCCGTTGCAGTCGGCGATGAAAACCAGATCGACGTCGTCGCTGACGCGCTCGAACGCGTCGCAGACGACCGGCTTGTTGCGGAACACGCTCGCCGCCATCTCGGCCGCCGAGCGATCCGCGTCCCACAGCTTGACCAGCTCAAACCCGTCCACTGTCTCGACGGTGATGCGTTTGGGATCGGCGTAGTGGGTGTAGAAGTAATACCAGTTTCCGCCGGCCTGCCAGGTGTAGCGGATCTTCGCGCCCTCGGGCGCCGGGGCGCGAAAGCGGAGCGGGTCGTGCTCGGCCAACAGCGGCGCGTAGTACATGCCGTGCGTGTCGCAGCGGATCAGGCCGACGCGAATC
>CAYOGX010000070.1:0-10360 GCA_964403235.1 uncultured Planctomycetales bacterium
GGGTCGTCAAGGTCAAGGTCGAGAAATACGGGATCACCGTGACCCGCTCCCTCCGCCGGGCGGACATCAAGTCCATCCTCAAGGATGCAGAGGCTGCCGCGCGGAAGGCCGAGACCGCCACCGACGACGAACAGGCGCCGTCTCCACAGCCCGAACCGCAGGCCGAGAAGGCCGAGGCGGTGTCCACCAAGCCCGCCGCCAGCAAAGACAAGGCCGATGAGCGCCCCGGCTCCGAGGGCCGGGAGCCCGCGCCCGTGGAGATCGACTTGCGCATGGCCCTGACCCAGCCGCTGATCCGCGACACGTTCGAGAGTGCCCGGGAGAAGATCGAGCCCTTCGGGCGAGGGTACTTCGTGTTGATTCCCTTCCGCTACAGGGCGGGCGACAAGCCCTACTCGATCGCGCGCCAGACCATCAAGTTCAAGGCGGACCACGGATCGGCACGGGTCCGGGGCTTCGTTCCCCTCGAGGAGAAGGGCGGCGGGGCGAAACGGACCCGTGCATCCGCCGGGTCTGCCGAGGCCGCGGTCGGCGAGCAGGACGAGGAGATCTCGCTGGAAGTGGGCAGGAACAGCCCGCTGTACCTGAAGATGACGGTCTACCAGGACGAGGGCGACCTGATGGTCAGCTTCACCGAATTGCCCAAGACCGAGTCGGACCGCGACAAGGCGTCGGGTACATCGGCTCGTCGATCGTCACGCAGCTACGGAACCGCCCGGCGTTCGAGAGGGATGCAGGGCCGACGCTCACAGAGGCGAGGGTCCGGACGGACTTCGAGGGGAATGATCGGCAAGCGCGACTCCGAGCGCGAGAGCCGGGACCCCGAGGAACGAGGGTACAGGAAGCGAGGTTACACAAAGTCGAAGGACGAGCAGGAAGACACCGCCGAGTCCAAGGCCGGCGACGCGGGGAAGACCGCCCGGGTCAGTAGGCAGCCGAGAGAGGGCGAGCCGGCCAGCGGGTGGGCGGCCGCCCTAGTGGAACTTGCCAACGAGGCGGCGGTCGTCACGGCCTTCGCCGGACCCGGAGTCAAGATCCCCATCGAGCTCCGTCTGATCGACGCCCTGGCCCAACCCACTGGCAGATCCCGTAGCCGCGGGTCGGAAGACGAGCTCGACAGGGTCGAGGCCGTGGCCGACTACGCCGCGCACGAGAGCCCGGCGATGTCTCGGCTGGCGGTCAGGAGGCTCGCCGAGTTGCGCGGGTCCGAGAAGTCGCGCGGCACGGGTCAGGGATCCGACAAGCAAGGGGAGGGCACCATCGATGAACGAACGCGTTTGATCGAGAGCGCGTTGCTCGAGGCAGCCACGAGCCAGGACGAGCAGACGCGCCGGATCGCCTGGCGGGAGATCACCTCGACCGAGACGCTGCCGGACAGCACCGGGGCGCTGATCGCCGGTCTGGAGCGCAACGAGGTGGCCGAGGCCCTCTTCAAGCTCGCCGATTCAGACATCAAGAACGCGGCCAAGACAGCGGTACCGACGGAGGTGCCGGAGGGCGGGCGGAGGTCCGGTCCGAGAAGGCCGCCGTCGGCGAGGGGGCAAAAGACGGGCGACACACCGTCTTACACGCCCGTGGGCCTGCCCGAATCCGCGGCCGCCCAGGGGGTGTGGAACGTCTTGGGCGCGCTCATGCGCGTCGGTGATGACAAGAGCGCCATGCGAGCGATGTCGTTGGCGCTGCAAGACGGCACGCGACAGGCCATCACCGCCCTGGGTCAACCGTACCTGAGCGTGATCCTCAGGGCCTCGAAGGCCATCGCCGAGGCCCCCAACGCGCCTATGAAGCATGAAGCGCTCCGGATGATCCTGTCGGGTCTGGCAAACAACGAGGAGGGCCGTGATGTTGAGGCCGTGTCCGCCCTCTCCCAGGTCGCCAAGTCCATGGCACTGGCCGGTGATCCTCCGAAGGTGGCCGGCACGGACGAGCTACTGATGACCGTGGTGTCGGCCAAGCGCGACGTTCCGAAGGTGCAGCTTGCCTGGTTGGGTCTGCTCGAATGGTGCGCGATGGATCAGGTCATGGCCTCGCCCGAGATGGAGCCATGGTTGAACGGCATGACCGACAACCTCGTGGCCCGGGAATGCCAGGTCGCGACCTATCGGCTTATCGCCAAGAAGTGGCGGCCGACCAGCCTACCGCCGCTGACCAAGCACGAGAAGCCGCAAGACGCCAGCCCGGCGGACGAGAAGCCCACCGATCCGACCGCGGCCAGGAGACCCCCGGCGCCCAAGGCCGATCCCAGAAAAGCAGGCAGGTCCCCCCGCGCTGAATCCCAAGGCATCGTCGAGAAGTTTCTGCTCGGCGGGCTCAAGAGCCGTCCCGAGCCGGACGTCCGCATGGCGATCATCATGGCCCTGCTGCGGGCGGGTCGAGACAAGGTCGTGCTCGAGCTGCTGCAGTCCGCCGAGCCGACCGCCTGCGTCGGTCTGATCAAGGCCCTCCAGCACATGACGGGCCAGGACCCGCCGTCGCTGGTGCCCGGGACGCCCTCGCGGTTCACCTCACTGGGCTTGGTGATGGGGTTGGCGGGCAAGCACAACAACAACGCCCTCTATGGCGCGGCCATCGTCGTGCTGGACGGGCTGCTCCAGGCGACCGGCGGGGAGGACCTGTGGCGGTTGGGGCTGGCCTTCAAGCGCCGGTTGCAGTGGCGCGTCCTGTCCGGGTCATGTTCGGCTTCCGATCGGGGGGTCGCGAGCCGGGCCCGCGCGGTCATCGGCAGCATCCTGGGATTGGCCAAGGGCGAGCGGGCCGGGCTCGACGCCGCCGGCAATCGTAACGCGATTGAAGGCAAGCTCAAAGACTACGACCAACAGCGTGGCGGCAAGATCGCGGGCACCTACCACGGGCTGATCCTGTGTGACTTGCTCGTGCCGACCTACACGCTGCAATTCGAGTCGAAGGGCGATTCGGCCTCGAAGGAACGGACGGCCAAGGTCGTCGATTTGAACTGGCACCGGCAGATCGTCGCGCTGGAGCCGGGCCTGTTCGACGTGGTGGTGAACAAGGACCGCGAGGTCGAGGTCAAGCTGGGCGACGCCGTCGTTGGGACGGGCAAGGCGCCGACGCCCAAGACGGCGCAGCCTGCCGGCAGGCCGGGGCTCACCCCCGGTGCCAAGGGGATGTCACCTGCGGCGGCCATGCGGTTGGCCCAACTGCGAGGGCGGAGCGGGCGCGCCGGGGGAGCACCTGCGGCCGAACCGACCGGCGCCCCCTTTGCCATTCAACTGCCCAAGTTGGTGGCGGCGATGGCCACGCTGCCTTCGATGCGCGGCAAGCTCCCGCCGATGACGTTGCCCGCGCCCACGGGGCAGCCCAAGGCCAAACCGCGCGCCGGCGCCAAACCGACCGCCCTGTTCTGTCCGATGGATCACCTGGCCTTCGGGACACGGCAGGGATCGCTTCAGCCGGGCGACGGCAAGCCACCTACCGTCGACAACCCCGAGGTCCGCGTCGACGCCGAGGGCCGGATCATTCGCGGCGCTCAGCTCGTGCCCATCCTCCAGGAAATCCAGATCTTCCTCGAGCCCAAACGCGGCGAGCCGACCGGCGGATAAGACGCGGGCGTCCCCTGGTGCGAGAATCCTCTCTCGCACCCCCCGACGATCAAACGAGATAGCGCGGATCGTCCACCAGCTTGTCCCGCAGCTTCTCGGCGGTGTCTTCGTGGCCGGACCGACCCATCAGGGCGAAGGTATAGATCTTGCCGAGCTCGACGGCAGGCTGGTCGTAGGCGTTGACGTTGAACAGTCGCCCGGCGAGGGTGGTGGCAGCCTCGTACAGATAGATGAACTGGCCGACGGTCCTGGCGGTGATCCGTGGGAACCGTAATGACAGCACCGGTCGCTTGCTGGCGATCAGGGCCTGTTCGGTCGCGTGCCGTTCGTTGTTGAGCAGCGTGCCCATGTCCTTCCCGCCGAGATACGCCATCGCCTTGACGGCGGCGTCGGCCTTGGGGATCCGCACCTTGCAGTCGAATTGCTCAACCGCCAACAGCGTGAAGACCTTGTCGTTCGGGCCCTCGCGGTAGAGCTGGACCTGCGAGTGCTGATCGGTCGCGCCGAGGGCCTTGATGGGCGTGGGCCCGACGAGGACATCCTCGCCGTCCAACGATTTTCGTTTGCCGAGGCTCTCGGCCCACAACTGGCGGTACCAGTCGGCCAGGTCCTTGAGGTGATAGCTGTACGGCATCATCACGTGCAGCCGCTTGCCGCGCCGGTCCATCAAATAGTGGATGGCGGCGATCAGGGCGGCCGGGTTCTTGCGAAGGTTGCGGTTCTTGACGCGTATGTCCATCGCAGCCGCGCCGGCCAGCAGGCCCTTGATGTCGATGCCGCACATCCCCGCGCTAAACAGACCCACGGCTGACAGGACGCTGAACCGACCCCCCACCCCGTCCGGGACGGGCAGCGACTCGTAGCCCTCCGCGTTGACGATCTGCCGCATCGTTCCCTTGGCCGCGTCGGTCGTCGCAAGGATGTGGCGCTTCGGCCCGTCGCGCCCCAGGCGCTGCCTGAGCAGGTCGCGGATGATCAGGAACTGCGCGGCCGTTTCGGCCGTCTCGCCCGACTTGCTGATCACGTTGAAGAGCGTCGAGTCCAACTGATGGTCCAACAGGTCCATCAGCCCGCCGAACTGCATCGGATCGACGTTGTCCATCACGAACAACCGAGGCCCGCGCTTGTGCGACGGCAGCAGGTTGTACGTGAACGGGTTCAGCGCCGTCTGGAGGGCGATGTTCCCCAGCGCCGATCCGCCGATGCCGCAGACCACGAGCGTCTCGCACGCATCGCGATGCCGCTCGCAGGCCTGTTCGACCGCATCGAGCATCTCGGTGTCGTAGGGCAAGTCCCGATAGCCATGGTCTCCACCGGCCCGTTCCGCCTCGACTGCATCGACGATCGCACCCACGCGGTCCGCAAGACCGTCGAGCTCGTCGTCGGACAGGCCGTCGTCCGACCCGACGACGTCGGCCATGACGTTCTTGTAGTACAGTTGGATGGCATCTTGACGATCTGGCATGGCTTCGGCTCCGGCAAGACGGGCCTGACGCTATTCGTTGATGACCTCTATCTTCGCATACTCCAGCACGAAGGTCTTCTCCACCCCCGTGTTAAACCGAACACCGGCGCGGGTTTGCTGGCCGTGCGGGTCGATCCACATCAGTCGCCCGAAGCCGAACATCGGATGGCGGATCAACTGACCCTTGCGCAGACGCGAGAACTCGCTTTGCTCGATCTGTGACCACTCGTCGAAATCGTCCTCGGACCCGCGGCGCGACTCGAACGCGATCTCGTCCTGCGGCAGCTCGGTCAGGAAGCGTGACTTCGTCATGCGTTCGGTGACGCCGCGGAGCGTGCGATAGTGCGCGCGGCTCATCATCAGCACGCGCTGCGCCCGCGTCATGCCGACGAAGCACAGCCGACGCTCTTCTTCCATCTCGCCCGCGTCCGCCCGGGGGTCCACCGCGCGGGCGTGGGGCAGGAGGCCCTCCTCGAGCCCGATGATGAACACCACCGGGAACTCCAATCCCTTGGCTGCGTGCAGCGTCATCAGCGTCACCGCGCCGGCCGACTCGTCCACCGTGTCGACGTCGCTGACCAGGCTGATCTCGTGCAGCCACTCGGACAGGCTCCCGGTCGGGTTGATCTGGTCGTATTCCTCGGCCGCGGTGATCAGCTCGTTGATGTTGGTGACCGGGTCGCTGTCCGGATCGGCCTGGTCCAGCGCCGCCTGGATGCCCGAATCGAGCAGCACGTTTTCCAGGACCGGTCGGACGGGCGTCTGCGGTTCCAGTTGCCATTGCTGGACCATCTCGGCGAAGGCCTTGATCTTCGGCGCGGCGCGCTTCAGCGCGTCGATCTGATCGGCCGCACAGGCCGTCTCGAACACCGTCTTGCCGCCAGCGCGGGCGTGGTTCACCAGCCGCGTCACGCTGGTCTTGCCGATTCCCCGCGGCGGGTCGTTGATGATCCGCAGCAGCGAGATCTCGTCGGCCGGGTTGGCGATGACGCGGAGGTAGGCCAGCGCGTCTTTGATCTCCTTGCGGTTGTAGAACTCCACCCCGCGGGCGATCTGGTAGGCGATCTGTTGACGCCGCAGCGCTTCCTCCAAAACGCGCGTCATCGCGTTGACGCGGTAGAAGACGGCGACGTCGCTTAGCGATCGGTCGTCTCGCATCTCGGCAATGGTCTCGGCCACGAAGGCGGCCTCGTCGTCGGCGTCCTTGCACTCGACGACGCGGACTTCGCGGCCTTGGGGGTTCTCGGTCCACAGGTCCTTGGCCTTGCGCTGGCGGTTCGCCGCGATCAGGTGGCTGGCGGCCGAAAGGATCGCCTTGGTCGAGCGGTAATTCTGTTCCAGCCGAACGACCTTGGCCTTGGGGTAGTCCTTCTCAAATTCCATGATGTTGCCGATGTCGGCCCCGCGCCAGGCGTAGATGCTCTGGTCGGGATCGCCTGTCGCGCAGATGTTCTGGCGATCCAGCGTCAGGCTGTGGGCGATCGTGTACTGGGCGTGGTTGGTGTCCTGGTACTCGTCGATCAAGACGTAGCGGAACCGGTCTTCCAATTGGCTTCGCAGCTCGGGGTCGTCACGGAGCAACAGGGCCATTCGCATCAGCAGGTCGTCGAAATCCAGGGCGTTCTGTTCGGCCAGCAGGGCCTCGTAAGCGGTGTAGACGCGGGCCAGCGTCTGGCTGGACCAGTCCACCGCCTCGCCCGCGTAGATCTGGGCCGTCTTCAGCTCGTTCTTGGCGCGGCTGATGACGTTTTCCACGGCCGACGGCGCGAACCGTTCGGCCGCCAGCTCGGCGCGGGCGACGGCCTCGCGGATGGCCTTGATGCGGTCGGATTGGTCGAAGATCGAGTAGTTCGACGCGAGTCCCGCGCGGTCCGCGTGTTCGCGGAGCAGCCGGGCGCACAGGGCGTGAAACGTACACACGGTGACCCCGCGCCCGACGCCGGTGGCCAGCACGCGCTCCCGCATCTCGTTGGCCGCCTTGTTGGTGAACGTGATCGCCAGGAGGTTGCGGGGCGCGACGCCCGTCGACGCCAGGTGTGCCACGCGGCGGGTGATGGTCCTTGTCTTTCCGCTGCCCGCACCGGCCAGCACCAGCAGCGGGCCGTCGCGGTGGGTCACCGCCTCGACCTGAGGTGGGGTCAGATCGGCCAACACGTCGTCGGACTTCACTGCTCCTCCGGATTCCATCGGTCCTCCGTGACACGGGGTCCCTGGGGCGAACGCCCCGGTAGGGGTAGGACTACTTGATGACCACACACACGTGCGTCTTGACGCGTGGCACGGTGAATTGCACGCGTCCACCGCGGTAGCCGAACTTGAGCCGTCGGCCCTGCGGCCTCAGGACCACCGTCTTGGGCCGACGCGGTCGCATCAGCGAGACGCGGATCTTCTCCACCGGCGCCGGCGCCTCGCTCAGCGACCACTGCCGGTCGTGCTGGATCTCGAGCCGGCTGTTGACCAGGTGGATCAGGTCGGTGCGATCGCGACGCCAGTGGGCCACCTCGACACACGGCGGCGCGTCCACCACCAGCCGGCGCTCCGTCATGACCATCCTCAGCAGATTGGCCGTCACCTTCCTCAGCTCGGGATAGTCATGCCGCGCATACGACGCGAAGATCGGACCGGCGATCATGGCCGACCGGCCCTTGCCCATGACGTTGAGGCTGATGGCGGGATACCCGCTGGCCTTGTGCGGCGGCGCTTCCTGCCAGTTGTAGGCGATGAATCCCTTGACGGGGTAGGGTTCGACGTGGGCGGCCAGCGGCTGGGCGCCCGTCGCCTCGAACCGCCCGAACTGACCGTGCACCACCAGCGGCGTGTTGTGCACGCCGCGGCGGAGCATCTTGACCATCGGCCCGATGTAGCCCCATTGTGACGCCGACGGGCCGTGGAAACTCACCCCGAACAATACAGCCAGTTCCTGCGGGAACGGATATGACGCGATCACGGTCCCGCCGTTCATCACGTACGTGTAGAGCGCCGAGACCGTTTCCGGCGCCAGCACCTCCTGCTCGGGCAGGATAACGCAGGCATACGCCTCGATGGTGTCCTTCAGGACCTGCTCGTTGACGATGTTGAAGTGCTCGTTGCTCTGCACGAGCATCTTGTGCGCCCCGCGGATCTTGGCCAGGGCAGCCTCGTTGCTGAACAACTGCGAGCCCGTGCCGTAAAACGTGCTGCCGCTGTGCACCACGGCGATGTTGGGTGCCGGGGTGGTGTCGCGGACCAGCGGCTCGCGCCGGGCCACGAAATCGTACAGCCCCCCGACGGCCCTGTAGATGGCCGGATCGATCGTCCCGTCCGGATAGAACTTGTCGCCTAGAATGCACGTGCCCCCATTGGCCAGCACCGTCGCGAACTCCTGACGCAACGCGTGCGTCGGCTTCATCGTCCAGTCGCCCCAGTGCTCGATGAACCGCTGGGTCATGATCTCGTAGGGCACGCCTAGCGTGGCCAGGTAGCGGCCCTCCAGGCTATAGGCCAGCAGATTTGCGGGCGGGTCCATCGTCAGGTACCCGACGTAGTCCCGCGGCGGCTCGGGCATCCGCGTCGAATACGCCCAGTTGTACCCCACGCGGACGTCTGGTCGGTGCTCGTGGATGGCGTCGGCCATCCGCCGCTCGAACGTGTACCCCACGTCGCGAAACCAGGCCGCGTAGTCCGCCCAGCCCGGATCGTCCGGACCGGCCGGCAGATCCGCGTTGCACGCCTGGCGGTAGGCCTGGCGACAGTTGTCACAATAGCAGGCCGCCAGATTGGCGTTGGCCGCGAAGTCGAAGAAAAACTCGTCAAATTCGTATCGCTGCGCGATCTCGCGGACCTGCGGCTCAGCCAGCTCGCCCACGTACGGGCTGTTGAAGCACACGTGCGACTGGATCGCGCCGTCGGCGTTTCGCCGCATCCACTCGGGATGGTCGCGCTTGACCCGCTCGTCGACGGCGGCGCTGTAGTACAGGCGCACCAGGAGTTCGGCGTGACGGCAGGCCTCGATCATGCTGGCGACCAGGTCCCTGCTCAGGTTCGGATGGGCGTTGCCCAGCTCGGTGGGGTAGGTGGCGTTGCCGTAGTGGCCCTTGGCGAAGACGGCGATGCCGTTGACGTTCGCCTCCTTGAGCGCGTCGGCGATGGCGTCGAAGTCCGCGGCCCCACCCACGTCGTCCACGAAGTCGGGCATGTGGAAATCGAAATGGATCATGCGTGCGGTGTCTTGGAAGTCCGGCATGGTCGACGCCCCTTTGCTCCTGGTCGGTCTCCGCTCACTGTCGGCGGACCTGTCATTATTGCGACCGCGCCGTGGAGGGCAAGCGTATTTGGAGGATAGGACCCGTCTGTCGAACTGCCGGTGCCACCACACCATGGGATCCTCGGTTGTCGCAGCCGCCGGCCCAGGTCCGCGGTTGTTTTCGGCCCGCCTTGTGGTATGGTCATGGACCGATCCCAAGCCCCCGTCGGGCAAGGGCTTCTGCATGCTTGGCGCCACTTCCGGCCAGAGGAGACGACTACGCCATGTCGAGTGAACCATCACAGCGGGGCATCAAGGCCTTGGACAAGCTCTACGAGTTCGAGCGGGAGCCGGTTCCGTCGCACAAGCTTCAGCCGGCCAAGCGTTTTGCGGCCCTGCTGGCCGGGGAGCACGTCGCCGGCACGGAGTTCGTTATTGGCGCCTTGTTTGTCGCCTGGGGCGTTCGCACCTACGACGTCATCGTCGGACTTCTTGTGGGCAACGCCCTGGCGGTGCTCACGTGGACGCTCGTCTGCACCCCCATCGCGATCCAGACGCGGCTGACCCTCTACTGGTACCTCCGCAAGATCGCCGGGCCGGTCACCACGATGGTGTACAACCTGCTGAATGCCGTCCTGTTCTCGATCCTGGCGGGGTGCATGATCACGGTGTCGGCCTCGTCGGTGCGGATCCTGTTCGGCATTCCGGCGCAGACGAAGTGGTATCCGGAGGATTTCCGCTTCGTCATACTCGTCTTGGTGCTCGGGGCCGTCGTGGTCACGCTGGCCATCCTGGGCTTCAAGAAGCTGTCCCAGTTCGCCCAGATCTGTGCGCCCTGGATGTTCTTGATGTTCGTGGCCGGCGGGGTGGTCATGCTGCCGGCCCTGGCCGCCAAGTCGGGCTTCGGACCCATCGGGAGTTGGGCGGACTTCTGGCGTTTGGCCGACAAGACGATCTGGACCGGCAGCGCGCCGGAAGGTCAGGGCTCCATGTCGTTCTGGCAGGTGGCGGCCTTCGCCTGGATCTGCAACCTGGCGATGCACGGCGGGCTGTCGGACATGGCCCTGTTCCGATACGCCAAGACCGTTTCCTGCGGGCTGACCTCGGCGGTGG
>CAYOGX010000071.1:0-10349 GCA_964403235.1 uncultured Planctomycetales bacterium
CTCAACAGGGGGATGGATATGGTGACGAAGGCGGGCCGCAAGAAGCCCGACGGCTACGACAAGGGCCCGACCGACTACAAGCGGATGCTCGAGCGCGACGATCTGCACGCCGTCACCCAGGCCACCCCCTGCAACTGGCACGGCCGGATGTTCCTCGACACGCTGGCCGCGGGCAAACACCTCTACGCCGAAAAGCCGCTGGGCATCACCGTCAAGGAGCTCGACGACTGCTGCGCCACGGCCAAAGCGAATCCGAAGCTCACCGTCACGCTCGGGTTCCAGTGGATGTACCACCCGGCGTATATCGAGGCCGTCCAGCGCGTGCACGACGGAGAGATCGGCGATATCGTCGAGGGCCGAATCGCACGGCATAACGGCGCCCGCCCGCTGATCGGCTGGTTCAGCCATCGCAAGGAGTGCGGCGACTGGATGCTCGAGCAAGCCTGTCACGAGTTCAACGTCCTGAATTGGCTGACGAAGGGCCACCCGCTTCGGCTCTTCGCGATCGGCCGTCGCGACATCTGGACGAACAAGGACCCGGGCCGCAACGTGACCGACTTCTACTCGGCCGTCATCGAGTATCCCAACAAGGTCATCGTCAACTACAGCCATGACTGGCACAGCCCGCCGGGCTTTGGCGGCATGGAACTCAAGGCGATCGGCAGCAAAGGCGCCGTGGACGTCCTCGGGACCAAGATCCGTCCGCGTGGCTCGAAGGCGGACCTCCGCATGAAGGCGGCGCTGCCCAAGGGCGTCAACGACACGCAAGCGGCCTTCAACACGTGGATCAAGTGCATCAAGGAGGGCACCCAGCCGCTGGCGAGCCCCGAGTACGGCCGACTGGCCTCCCATCTCGGTCTGATGCTCCGCAAGTCGATCGACGAAAACGGCAAGGTCGTCACGTACGAGGAAATGCTCAAGACCTGTTGATATTCGGACGAGTCGAACGGCGATCGTGAACGGTGGTCGGCGCTGAGCGCCGGCCACCGTTGCTTTTTCGGGAAGGGCGCAAGGCCGGCACCATCGGTCCTACGCAAGGACACGGTCAGCGATGGTGCGGATGCGTCCGGCTAGCTCCTCGGCCGTGGAGGGGTCCGCGGCCTCGGCGATGATCCGCATAATGGGCTCGGTGTTGCTGCCGCGGACGTGGACCCAGCCCTCGGGCCAGTCGATGCGGATCCCGTCGGCGTCGTTGAGCGGCTCGTCGGCGAACACGCGCCGCACCTCGTCGAGTACCTGGCTGGTTTTCTCACTGGTGCAGCCGAACTTCTGCTTGATCATGCAGAAGCGCGGGATCTGGTCCACGAGCTGACTGAGCGTCTTGCCCGTGGCGGCCAGCAGCTCGAGCACCAGGCCGATCGCGGCGAAGCTGTCGCGGACCGGTACCACCCTCGGGTCGATCACGCCGCCGTTGCCCTCGCCGCCAATGACGCAGTCGTTGTCGATCACCGCCCGGGCGACGTGGGCCTCGCCGACGGGGGTGCGGTGGACCGTGCAGCCGCCGAAGGACCGCGCGACCTCGTCGATCATCCGCGACGTGGACAGATTGGCTGCGCAGGGTCCCGGCCGGCTTGACAAGACGTGTCGCGCGGCCAGGGCGAGCGTGTACTCTTCGCCGATGTACGTGCCGTTCTCGTCGACCAGGGCCAGCCGATCGGCGTCGGGGTCCTGGGCCAGCCCGACGTCCGCCCGGTGCTCCCGCACGGCATCGCACAGACCGGTCAGGTTCTCGGCGGTCGGCTCGGGGGCGTGGGCAAAGACGCCGTTCGGCTCGGCGTTGATGTGGGCCACCTCGCAGCCGAGCCGTTCCAATAGTGCGGACGCACCGATGCCTCCGGCGCCGTTGATGCTGTCCAGGACGACGCGGAGCCGACGTTGGCGGATGCGGTCTGCATTGATCCCTGCCAAAACGGCCTTGACATGACGCTTGTGCGTCCCGGGTTGATGCTTGCCCCTGCCGGTGGAAACGGCGTCGACCAGGGCGAACGCCTTCGATTCGTAGATCTGGCGGATACGCTCGGCGATGTCCGGCCCAAAGGCCCAGCCGTCGGCGGAGAGAAACTTGATGCCGTTCCAGGCCTGGGGGTTGTGGCTGGCAGTGACGACCACGCCGCCGGCCGCCCCCAGTCGACGGGTCATCAGTGCGACACCTGGCGTGCTGACCACGCCTAGATCGAGCACCTCGCACCCACAGGCGTTCAGGCCGGCGGCCACCGCGCTGCGGATCATGGGTCCGCTGGGGCGGGTGTCACGGCCCAAGACGACGCGGACGCCGCCGAGATACGTGCCGAACGCACATCCGAAGTCGCAGGCGATCTGCGGGCTCAGTCCGGCCCCGACGATGCCGCGAATGCCCGAAACGCTGATGATAAGCGTCATGGCGAGCCGGCCTCCTACCCATCGGGATATCCTGTCCGATACCCTATCGGGCTGGCTGCTGCAAGCATGCGGGCAAAAGAACGTCTCGCGCTACTCCCGCCGGGAGGGGTGAGTCCGGCGCTGGCATGCCGAGGGGCCTGCGTTGGGCCGGCGCAAAACGAAAGCGGGAATTGGCCCAGATTCCCGCTTCCCCTTTACTGACCGGCTGGGTCCTCGAAAAGACTGCGTTGCTTCCGACGTCCGTGCCTACCGGGCCAGTTGTTCCTCCAATCTCGACAACAGGACCGCGAGCGGCATTTCACTCTTGCCGGTCAGCGTACTCCAGCAGACCGTGCCCTCTTGTTCCAACGTTTTCCCGATTCGTCTACACGCCAGAATCACCGTGGAGTGATTCTTGTTCCCCATAAGCCGGCCGATCTCCGGAAAGCTCATATCCGTGTGCTTTCTCGCTAGAAACATCGCGACAGCGCGTGCCAGCGCGATCGTCCTTGCTTTTCGCGACGTATGGAGATCGGCCGGTGAGAGCCCAAAGAACGTCGCCACCACGCGCTCGATATCGCTCAGCCGCACGATGGGCTGGGTGCGTGTGATGTGCTCGGCCAAGGCGTGCTTGGCCAGGCCTATCGTGATCGGCTGGCAGGCCACGTTGCTGAAGACCGCCAGCTTCAGCAACGCCCCCTCCAGCTCGCGCACGTTGGTGTCGAGGTTCTCGGCGATGTATCGGATCACCGGGTCGGGCACGTCGCGCTTGAGGTGCGCGGCCCGGCGCCGGAGGATTTCGCAACGGGTCTCGAATTCCGGGGTATCGATCTTGACCACCATGCCCGAAACGAAGCGACTGACCAGCGAGCCAGACAGCTCGCCGATCAGCTTCGGGTGCGAGTCGGAGGCCATCACGATCTGCTTGCCCACCGAGTCGATGGCGTTGAAGGTGTGAAGGAATTCCTCCTGGGTGGCCTTCTTGTTGGCCAGGAAGTGCACGTCGTCGATGATCAGCACGTCCAGATGCCGCAGCCGACCGCGGAATCCGTCCAACTGAGCCCGCCGCAGGGACGTCAGGAATCGATTGGTGAACTCCTCGCCGGACAGATACGCCCACTTGAGGTCGGCGCGTTGCTCGAGGAGCCCGTTGGCCAGGCCCTGCAACAGGTGCGTCTTGCCCAGCCCGCATCCGCCGTGAATGAACAGGGGATTGTAGCCGCAGTGCTTTCCCGCCACGACGCCCTGGGCGGCGCTGAAGGCCATCTGGTTGCTCGGCCCGACGACGAAGTTCTCGAGTCGGCCTCGGAGTGACCGGGCCGGCGATCGATGGGCGCCAGACCCCCTGGTCGGCCCGGCTCGATCGGACCCGTCTGAGACGAAACGGGCCTGGCGGTCAAGCTGACTTTTCCGCAGATTACCCATCAAAGAGGGGTTGACAGAGTAGGCAATTTGCAGGTCTTTTCCAATGACCTCTCGAGCGGCCTCAGCGATCTGATCCGTGAAATGGCTCTCGATCCACCCGCCGATAAACGGATTGGGAACGTCCACCTCCAGGTAACCGTCGGTGAGCGCGAACCGGGTGGTGTTCTTGAACCATAAGTTAAACCTTTGCGGACCAAGCTTTTGCGCCACCAACCCCAGTATTTTAACAACGGCACTGTCCGCTGTAGACTCCACAGCGATTCTCCCCGCTGAAGAGGACTGTCAGAAATCCCCAGGGTTAGATGACCTAAAATACCTGACTAAGCAATTACCCCTTGACCGCGTCCTCGCTTCGGCTCGCCTCGCCACGGCACGCCTGAAGCTGGGCGGGATAGTAGCATCCGTCGGGGGCGTGGTCAATCCCCTACAAGGCGACAAATTTTGTCAACATCACTTCAACCCCTCTCAATCCGAAGCTTGCGGGCCCAAAAAAAAAGTCGTACACGACTTACTCACACGGAATCCAGCCAAGTGCACAGCCTGTGGACAACTCTGGGGATGGGCGTCGCAACTCCTTCGGCGTCAATCCATTAGGATCCAAGCCGACCGGCGCATCGTCTCGGTGAACCCGCACCGTCGGTACAGCGAATGCGCGGGGGTATTGGCGGCGTCCACCGCCAAGGTGACATATGCAAGCCTCGAGCCAAGGGTCACTTGGATGGCCCGCCGCAGCAAAGACCTTCCCAAGCCCTTGCCCCGCGCTTCCGGACAAAGGCCCATGTACACCAATTCCAGGGCGGACCGATGCCTCACGCGCGACAACAACAGGCACCCCACGGGCCGGTCGTGTTGGCTCAGGATGAACCAGCGCTGAGGGTCGAATTCCCCAACGTCCTTGTGCCCCGCGAGGATGTCTTCCATGTCCCGCCGGCCCGTCAGGGCGGGGCAATCCAAGCTGTTCTGGTAGGTGGCCTGGATCACCTGGCGAAACAGCGAGTGCGTGGTCCGGTCGTAGCAAGTCCACCTCAGGTCGGGCGGGTCAGGCTCGGCGTCCAGTGGAAGCGTGCTGGCGCGCTCGAGGTAGATCAATTCTGCCAGTCGCTCAAAGCCGGCGCTGGCCAGCAGATCCTCATCCTCGGTCGCCTCGGGACCCAGGAGCACCTGAAACAGACGCAGGCCGCGCCGTCTGCCAGCCGCAACGAGCCGGTCGAGCAGGTCGACGACCACGTCCCGTCGATGGGGATACACCCGCACGGACGGGAAGAAGACCAGGGCGGTCCTACCGGGTGAGTCGAGAGCGACGGCCGCCGCGACGATGGCGTCGCCTTCCACCGCCACGTACTGCGACTCGGGTGGCATGGGACGGTCTTGGGTGTACTTGATGAAGGCTTGGACCTGCGCGCGGACCTCGGCCGGGGGGATTCCCGGCTGGGTCAGGAGCAAGGCCAAGACCTCAGCCAGCTCGTCCGCCCTGGTTAAGCGAATCTGAACCACGGAAACCTCCGATAATGGGACTGGGCAAGGCGTACGCACCGGCGACTCTATCCGCCGACCGGGAGCGATTCAAACCAAAACCCCCGGCGCGCGGCGCGTCGCCTGGGGCCGAATCGTGTACCGGCCGCCATCGACGTGCGACGCTTGACGAGCTTGCAGGGGCTCTACTAAGATCGGATAGTCCAAGCCGGGCCGTAGGAGAAGGCAGATGCTCTGCCAGAGGTGCAAGAAGAATCAGGCCACCGTTCACCTGACCGACATCGTCAAGAACGAAAAGTACGAGAAGCACCTGTGCGATCAGTGCGCTCAGGAAGAGAACATCACGATCAAGAGCCACACGCCAATCAACGAGCTGCTGGCGAGCTTTGTGCTCCAGCAGTCGGACGCGCAGGAGCTGGCGGATCTGAAGTGCGAGCAGTGTGGGACCACGTTCGTGGAGTTTCGGAACAACGGGCTGTTGGGTTGTCCGAACGACTACGACGTGTTCGAGGAGGCCCTGGCCCCGCTGCTCGAGCGTGCCCACGGTGAGGGGGCCAGCCACCATGTGGGGAAGGTCCCTCATGGACGAACAGGCGAGACGGAAAAACAACAGCGGGAGCTGGTGCGTCTTCGGCGACAGTTGAACGAGGCCGTCGAACATGAGAACTATGAAAAGGCCGCCGAAGTGCGGGATCAGATCAAGGCGCTAGAGGACTGATGTCAATCGACGATCTAACAAAACGGGCGGGGGAATGGCTCAGCGGCACCGGGCCGATGGCCGACATCGTCATCTCCTCGCGCATCCGACTGGCCCGGAACGTGTCGGGCTATCCGTTCCTCAGCAAGGCGACGGACGACCAACGCGCCGAACTCCAGCAGACCCTCCGCGACCACATCGACCGGCTCGAGCTGCCCGACACCACGTTCTACGTCGACATCGACGACGCCGGCGAGCTGGACCGACGCGTGCTGGTGGAGCGGCACCTGATCAGCCGGCAACACGCCGAGGGCGAGGGCAGCCGGGGCGTGGCGATCGGGCGCGGCGAGACCTTCGCCCTGATGGTCAACGAAGAAGACCACCTCCGGATGCAGGCGCTGCGCAGCGGGCTGCAACTCGACGAGCTGTGGGTGGAGATCGGACGGATCGACGACATGCTCGCCGCGCGGCTCGACTACGCGTTCCACAAGCGGTACGGCTACCTGACGGCCTGCCCGACGAACATCGGAACGGGCATCCGCGTCTCCGTCATGCTGCATCTGCCGGGGCTCCGGATGACGGGCGAGATGGAGCGCGTCGTCAGAGCGGCGCGGGACATGCGCCTGGCGGTCCGCGGCCTGTACGGGGAGGGAACCGAAGCCACGGGCGACTTCTACCAGGTCAGCAACCAGACCACGCTGGGCCGAACCGAGGAGGAGATCATCGACGATTTCAAGCATATCGTCATTCCCAAGATCGTCGACTACGAAAAGCAGGCGCGACACGTCCTGGTCCGCGAGAAGGCCGTTGCGCTGGACGACAAGATCTGGCGGGCGTACGGCCTGCTGACGACGGCGCGGGCGCTCAGCGGCGACGAGACGCTGTCCCTGCTGAGCCATCTACGCATGGGCATCCATCTCAGTCGGATCGACCGGGTCGCCATGGATACCGTCAACGACCTGGTCGTCACGACGCAACCCGCACATCTGCAGAAGATCCGTGGGGCGGCCCTCAGCGGAGAGGAGCGCAGCGCCGCCCGAGCCGAGTTCATTCGCCGCCGGTTGACCTCGGACAACTAACCCGGGCCGGCATGGGCTACCGGCCTCCGTTCCCCCGAGTCCACAGCGCGATGTTGTCTCCCACGCGAATGCGAAGATAATGGTCCCCTGCGACGAATCGACCCGAGCGACCGTTCCGGAGAAACGACAGATGCGCGACAAGCGGCTCAAGATTGGACTGATTCCGGCCAACCGCGGGTTCTTCAGCGATGAGCTGGCGGCCAAGATGCGTGCCGAGACGATCAAGGCCCTGACGGCCGCCGGCGCCGACGTCGTCGTGCCCGACGCGACCATGACCAAGGTCGGCTGCGTCGAGACCCTCGACGAGGCCGAAAAGGTCGGCAAGATGTTCCGCCACGCCGATCTCGACGGCATCCTCATCGGGGCGATGAACTTCGGCGACGAGCAGGGCGTGGTCTACACGCTGCGGCACGCCGGGCTGGACGTGCCGATCCTGATCTTCGGCTGCCAGGAGGAAGGCCCGCTGACGCCCAAGCGGTCCCGCCGCGATTCGTTCTGCGGGTTGCTGTCCATCGGCGAGGTCCTCCGCCAGATCGACACGAAGTACACGGTCGCACAGGTGCCCATCTGCTTCCCACGCGACGCGAGCTTCAAGAAGGACCTCGCGTGGTTCCTCGGCGTCTGCCGCGTGGTGGGCGGCGTTCGCAACGCCCGTTACGGCCAGATCGGCACACGGCCCGATTCCTTCTGGACCTGCCGCGTCGACGAAAAGCAGTTGCAGCGACTCGGCGTCACGACCGTGACGCTCGACCTGTCCGAGATCATCTACCAGGTTAAGCGGATGCGGACCGACGCGGCCGTCAAGCGGACGATGGCCGACATCAAGCGGCAGGTCAACACGTCGGCCGTCCCCGCCAAGCGGCTGGTGCAGATGGCCAAGTTCGAGCGGGCCGTCGAGCGGTTCGTCGAGGAGGCCAAGCTGGACGCCCTGGCCATCCAGTGCTGGATCAGCGTGCAGGACAACCTGGAGATCTGCACCTGCTCGACGATGGGCCGGCTGGGCGACCGCGGCATCCCGTGCGCGTGCGAGGTCGACGTGCTCGGCACGCTGACGATGCACTCGCTGATGCTGGCCAGCGAGTCGCCAGCCACGCTGGCCGACTGGAACAACCTGCACCACAAAGACCCCGACCTGGTGAACCTGTGGCACTGCGGCGTGTTCCCGCCGAGCTTTGCGGGCACCGAGCCCAAGATGGGCCCGCAGACGATCCTGGCCACCGCACGCGACCCCGACGTCTGCATGGGCGTGGTCGAGTTCGAGATGAAGCCGGGCCCGCTCACCGTCGGGCGGGTTACGCAAGACCCCGACGGCACGTGGAAGGCCGTCGTCGTCGAGGGCAAGGTCGAGCGGACCGCCGCCAAGACGTTCGGCGCGTTCGGCTGGACGCGGATCAAGGGCCTGCAACGGCTCTACCGCGACGTGCTAGTCCGCCACTTCCCCCACCACGCCGGCATCACCCAAGCCCACGTCGGGAACATCCTGTGGGAGGCCTGGGGCAACTACCTCGACTTCGACCTCTACACCACCGACCGGCATGCCACGGGGCAGTACGACCCCCAACTGCCGTTCAAGTGAGCCGCGCCCCCGTGTGGAGTGCGGTGGCTTGACACCGCTCTGTCAGCTCGCGGAGCGAGCCGGTTCGCGACCGTCATGCGATGTCGAAAAGCGGCGTCAAGCCGCCGCACTACAAAACCGAAACCACCGACACAACCGCGCGGCTACCGTCTGCCCAGGCCCGTGCGCACGTGGAGGCGGCGGCGCGCAACGGACGCGGTTCTTCACCGCCGAGCGGGCCTACGGCAGGACGCCGAACACGTACGCCGAACCGGAATCCGTGCCCTTGTCGTCGTCATAATACGCCCCGACCACGGCCACGTTGCCCGAGACCGACACGGAAAGGCCGAACTCGTCGTCCGCCGCCCCGTCCGACGCCAGGAGCTTGGGCTGCTCGACCCACGACGTCCCGTTCCAACGGAACACGTACGCCGAACCGGATTCCGACCCCTTGTCGTCGTCCATGTACGCCCCCACCAGGGCCACGTCGCCAGAGAGCGACACCGACCAGCCGAAATAGTCATCCGCCGCCCCGTCCGACGGCAGGAGCTCGGTGACCTGCCCCCAGTTGTCCGGCCCCCCCTGATTCCGCGCAAAGATGTACGCCGAACCGGAATCCGAGCCGTTCTCGTCGGCATAGGGCGCCCCCACCACGGCCACGTCGCCCGAGACCGACACCGAACGGCCGAAGTCGTCGAACTCGGCCCCGTCCGACGCCAGGAGCTTGGCCTCCTGTACCCACGACGTCCCGTTCCAACGGAACACATACGCCGAACCGGTATCCGTGCCGTTGTCGTCGTCCCCGTACGCGCCGACCACGGCCACGTCGCCCGAGACCGACACCGACCAGCCGAAACGGTCGCCCCCCGCCCCGTCCGACGGCAGGAGCTTGTTGGGCTCCTGGGCCCAAGACGTCCCGTTCCAACGGAACACGTACGCCGAACCGGAATACGAGCCGTTGTCGTCGTCATCGTACGCCCCGACCACGACCACGTTACCCGAGACCGACACCGACCAGCCGAAACGGTCGCCCCACGCCCCGTCCGACGCCACCAGCTTGTTGGGCTCCTGGGCCCAAGACGTCCCGTTCCAACGGTACACGTACGCCGAACCGGAATGCGAGCCGTTGTCGTCGTCCAGGTACGCCCCGACCACGGCCACGTCGCCCGAGACCGACACCGAACAGCCGAAGTCGTCGCCCGCCGCTCCATCCGACGCCAGCAGCTTGTTGGGCTCCTGGGCCCACGACGTCCCGTTCCAACGGTACACGTACGCCGAACCGGAATCCGAGCCGTTGTCGTCGTCCAGGCACGCCCCGACCACGGCCACGTCGCCCGAGACCGACACCGAATAGCCGAACTCGTCGCCCCCCGCCCCGTCCGACGCCACGAGCTTGGCCCGCTTGATCGCGTACGTCGCCTCGGCCACAGGGCTCGACGACAGGCCTGCCTTGAACCCACGCGCCTTGAGCGTCGTTGTCTCCGTCAGCTGGATCGGGCCCGTGTACGTCGTGCTCGTCTCGTCCGGGTCGCTCCCGTCCGTCGTATACCGAATCGTCGCCGTGCCGGTCGCGCACGTAATCGTCACGTCCACCCAATCCCCATACGTCCCGCCCTCGGGACTGAACGTCGGCGTCGCCACCGTTCCCGGGGGCGGCGCCGCGGCCGCCGTGATCGTATACGTCGCAGACGCCACCTCGCTGTCGGCCATGCCCGCCATGAACGCCCGCGCCTTCAGCATCGTCGTCGACGTCAGGTGGATC
>CAYOGX010000072.1:0-10319 GCA_964403235.1 uncultured Planctomycetales bacterium
CGAACCGATCGGTCCGAACGACATCAGGCTCTACGATAGCCGGAACCATCAGGACGATTGGCTCGAGTGCATTCGCACGCGGAGCAAGCCCATCTGCGACGTGGCCATCGGGCACCGGTCGGTCACCATCTGCCACCTGGGCAACATCGCCTACTGGTTGAAACGTCCGCTCAAGTGGGACCCGCACAAAGAGCGCTTTGTCGACGACGAAGAGGCCAACCGCATGCTCCAGCGACCCATGCGGAGCCCCTGGCGTCTGACGTAGATGGAAAGTAAGACGTGAGCAGAACTGCGCAAAGCGACATGAGGAAACAGACCATGCATCGCCCTTTATCCAAGACCGTGCTGTCCATGTTCCTTGTTCAGGCTACGTGGCTTGTGGCGCCCGCTTGGGCGGCCAAGCCCCGGTCGGCGCACGTCGCGAAGGTCAAAGCTGCGCTGCCGGCCCAGGCGCGGGTCAAACCCGCCAAGCCTCGAAAGCTCCTGGTGTTCACACTGTGCAGGGGGTTCGTTCACGGCTCGATTCCCCTCGCCGCTAAGACCCTCGAGATGATGGGCAGCCAGACCGGCGCGTTCGAGGCCGTCGTCAGTGACGACCCCGCCGTGTTCGAGCCCGAATCGCTCAAGCGGTTCGACGCGGTCTGCATGAACAACACGACCGGCTCGGTGTTCATGCCCGCCAACCACGCCAAGCTGCCGCAGGCCGAGCAGCAGGCCGCCCGCCAGCGCGACGCCGCGCTCAAGAAGAGCTTCCTCGCGTTCGTGCGCGGCGGCAAGGGCCTGGTGGGCATCCACGCAGCCACCGACTGCCTGTACGAGTGGCCCGACTACGGCGAGATGATGGGCGGCTATTTCCACGGACATCCCTGGGGATCGGGCGACACGGTCGGGGTGAAGCTGGACGACCCCGGCCACCCGTTGTGCGCTGCCTTCCGCGGGCGCGGCTTCAAGATCAAGGACGAGATCTACCAGTTCAGAAATCCCTACTCGCGCGAGAAGCTGCGCGTGTTGATGAGCATCGATCCGGACAGAACCGACATGACGAAGAAGGGCCTGAAGCGGACCGACGGCGATTACGCCGTTGCCTGGGTGCACCGCTACGGCAAGGGCCGCGTCTTCTATTGCTCCCTCGGGCACAACGCCGGCGTCTTCTACACCCGCGACGTCCTTCAGCACTACCTCGACGGCATCCAGTTCGCCCTGGGCGATCTGGAAGTCGACACGACCCCCAGTGCCAAGCTGACCCAGGCCTATCTCGAGACGTCTCGGCGGAAATTCGAGGCGACCCTGCTGGATGATCTGGTCAAGAAGATCGCCAAGTACGAGTACGGCCAGGACGCGGGTGACCTGAACAAGATTGCGGAGCTCGTCGTCGAGTCCCACGCGGATCCCGCGCGGCGGAACCGGATCGCCGAGCAGCTCACCGCCGTGTTGGAGACTGATGCCGCGCCGGCGGCGAAGCGATTTGTGTGCAAGCAACTCTGGCGGATCGGCACGGCCCGGGTCGTGCCGCCGTTGGCGCGGATGCTGAGCAAGGCCGAAACGGCCGACATGGCGCGGTACGCACTCGAACGGATGCCCGACGCGGCGGCGGGCGCGGCCCTGCGCGAGGCGCTGGGCAAGGCGACCGGTCCGATCAAGGTGGGAATCGTCAATTCGCTGGGGGAACGGCATGACGCCCAGGCGGCCGAAGCGCTGGCGCGTCTGACGAGCGATTCCGATCCTGCCGTGGCCAAGGCAGCCATAGTGGCCCTCGGCAAGATCGGCGGGCGCAAGGCCGCCGCGTCCCTGTCCGAAGCGAAACGCAAGGTCACGCCGAAACGCGTTCCCGTCGTTGACGAGGCCCTGCTCCTCTGCGCGGCCGGAATGGCGGCACAGGGAGACGCCAAGGGGGCCGAGGGAATCTACAAAACGCTCTACAAGGCGGACCAACTGCCTCAAACCCGTGCGGCCGCGCTGACGGGACTGATCGCCGTCCGCGAAGAGGCCACGGTACCGCTCGTGCTGGCTGCGCTGAACCGGAGCGACGCCATTGTCCAGACCGCGGCCGCGGGTGTCGTGCGCAAGATGACGGCGCCCGGCGCGGCCCAGTCGCTCGCGAAGGCGCTGCCCCGCATGAAGCCTCGCGCGCAGGCGCTGCTGTTACACGCGCTCGCGGATCGTGGTGAGCGCGAAGTCCTGCCGTCGGTTGCGAATGCGGCCAGCAGCGGCGACGCCGACGTCCGGACCGCCGCGCTGGCGACCCTCGGCAAGCTGGGCGATGCGTCGTCCGTGCTGCTGCTCGCCAAGGCGGCCGCCACCGGCAAGGGCGCCGAGGCCGGGACAGCTCGAATCAGCCTCGACCGACTGAAGGGGTCGGACGTCGATATCGCCATGGTCCGTGCCCTCAGTTGGGTGAGCGCGGCGGTGCGGGTGGAACTGATCCGCAGTCTCGGCGCCCGGTACGCCTACGTTGCGTTGCCGTCGCTGTGGGCCACGGCCACGGACGTCGACGAGGCCGTTCGGGCCGAGTCCTTCAAATCGCTGGGCGTGCTCGGTTCGCAGCGGGATCTTCCCAAGCTGCTCGAGCTACTCGTCAACGAATCGCGCGACGACCCGCGGGCGAAGGCGGAAGCAGCCGTGTTGGCGCTGGCCAAACGGATCCCCAATCCCGACGAGCGCGCCGCGGCCGCCCTGGCGATATTCCCCGCCACCGAAGGGAACGTCCCCGCGCGGTGCGCGCTGGTTCGTGTGTTTGGCCAACTCCAGGGCGACAAAACGCTCGCGCCGATACGCACCGGGCTGACGTCCCCCGACCCGACGCTCAAAGAGGCGGCGATCCGCGCCCTGGCCGCTTGGAACAGCCCCGCGCCACTGCCCGACCTGTACGCGGTGGCAAAGGAGGGACCCACCGGCGCGCTGGGACGGGTGGCATTGGGTGGCTATCTCCGTCTGCTGGCGATGCCGAGCGATCGTGCCGCGGCCGAAACGGCCGCAATGTACGAGAGAGGGTTGGCCCTGGCCACGCGGGCTGAGGAGAAGAAGACCGCCATCGCCGGACTGGCGGACGTGCCGGACAAGCGCGCCATCGACATCGTCAAGCGATACGAGAAGGACAAGGCCCTGGCCAAGGACGTGGCTTCGGCCCTGAAGAAACTCCAAGGCCGTCTGCGCCAGGTCTCGGCGTCGCACGGCTCCGACGGGGCCAAGGCCGCCATCGACGGCGACATGAGCACCCGTTGGGCGACAGGGACGAAACAGGAGAAGGGCCAGTGGTTCCAGCTCGACATGGGCTGGGCATCGGAGGTCCGCCAGGTCGTCCTGGACGCGGGATCGTCCAAGGGCGACTACCCGCGCGCGTACGAGGTGTACGTATCGAACAGCACCGAGAATTGGGGCGAACCGGTGGCCAAAGGCGAAGGGACTAAACCGCTGCTGAAGATCACCTGTAAGCCCAAGGCCGGCCGATACGTTCGCATCGTCCAGACAGGATCGACCACCGGTCTGTGGTGGTCGATTCACGAACTTCGGGTCGAGACCGAGAAATAGCGCCGCCGTCTTGCCGGCGCGAAGGAAAAACTAGCGTTCACGTGGGGATTCAGCATCACCCCAGACCCTGAGAAATGGAGAGGGCTATTATGCGCACCTACACACTCGTAGCATCAGCGTGCTTGCTGGGCCTGGTGGCGGTTGCCCGGGCCGAATCGAGCGCCTCGGCCGCCCCGAATGCGTACAAGGGACTGGTCCCGGGCCAAGCAACGCGCGATCAGGCCACCAAGGTGTTGGGAGATCCGTCGGCCGTTGGCCGCGACCGCTATCCGGTTCCCGGCTCGCCGGATGTGACAGACCGCGTGTTCTTCGGGGGCCGCGGGGGCACGTTGCGCGGCGTGTCGGCCGGGTCCGTGGACCCACGCTATCCGACGCGCGACAAGATCGTGGCGAGTCTCGGGCAGCCGGAGGCCCGCGTCCGCTTCCAGACGCAGGAGCTGCTCGACTATTCCGAGAAGGGCCTGCGCTTCATCTGCGAGGCATCGGGCAAGACGACGGGGGCGATCTACTTCGCGGCCGGCCGACGGCGGGTGCCGGCGGGGTATCCGAACACGTTCGATCTGCGCGGCAAGGCACCTACAGCTAAGCCGGCGCCAGCGCCCGCGGATTTCCGCGTCGGGGCCGCCGAGATCAGCATCGCGCCGCAACGTCTCGACGACGTCGCCGCCGACGCGAAGGAGCACCGGTACACTCTCCACGAAGACCTGTTGGCCCGGGTGGCCATCTTCCAGCGCGGGGACAACAAGATCGTCCTCGCCGGGCTGGACGTATTCGGCATGGCCCCCTGGGACCTGCGGGCGCTTCGCGCATCGCTCGCCAAGCGGGGGTTCGACCAGGTGTTCGTGGCCATGAGCCACACCCACGCGAACGTCGACACGATCGGGTTCTACGGGTATTACCCCAAGGCCTACGCCCAACACATCGTGCGACAGACCGAGCGCGCGGTCCTGGCGGCAGCCGAGAAGATGATGCCCGTCCAATCGCTCAAGATCGGGTCGGTGGAGATGCCCCTGGCCGGCGGCCGCGTGGTGGACCTGGTCTGGAACGGGCGCAACCCGGGCCTGGTCGATCCGACGGTGTCGCTGATCCAGGCGATCGGGCAGGACGGCCGGCCGATCGTCAACGTAATCCACCTCGCCTGTCATCCGGAGGTCATCCGGCGCAATGAGAAACGCGGGCTGTCGCCGGACTACGTCGGCACGCTCTGCAAGGAGGTTCGCCGGCAGCTTGGCGGCCAGCCGGTGTTCCTCAACGGCTCGATCGGTGGCATGCTCACACCGGACGCGCCGGTCCGGGGCTACGCGTCAGCCGTGACGATGGGCAAGGGCTTCGCGCGATTTGTCATCCAGGCCGCCAAGGCCGCTACGCCCACCTCGTCCTACGACCTGTGGGTCCATCACCGACCGGTGATGTATCCGATCACGGCCGAAGCCATCCTGAAGTTCCTGGAACACGCGCCGGGACCCGTAGACATCGTCGAGCGTCGGGTCCGCACGGAGATGAACGCCGTGTGGATCGGCGACGCCCAGATGATCACCGTGCCGGGCGAGCTGCTCCCCGAGCTCGGGTTCGAGATCATGTCGCATATGACGGGCCGGCTCCGGCTCATCCTCGGGCTGACCAACGATGAGCTCGGATACCTCATCCCCAGCTATGACTTTCGCGCAGGGACATACGAGGAGCGGACGGGTCCCGGCGCGGCGGGCGGCCCCATCACGCGGTCGGTGGGCTTGGAGCTGGCCCCGCTCCGTCCTCCGTCTACCCCCGGCGCCCGGTAGGGGACCCGCGCGGGGAACGCCATCCGGTGGCTGCCGTAGACGTCGAGGGCGAGCCCGCCGGCGATAAGTCCTTCGGACCTCATCTCCGCGCCGACGGCGTGTTGTGTTCGGGTACAGGTCAAGGGACTTCCCAGCCACGGCCAACCGAATCAGGTGGCCCTGTCGATGTCTGTCATTGGTTTTCACACGTCAGTTGGTTGGGGGTCGATAGGATACACCCGCGCGGCCCGCTCAATGACGGTCACACGGTGCCACGCATTCTGCCAGCCAGGATTCGATCTGATCGATGCCACAGTGCTCATCGAGCGTCCGATAGCACAGGTCGATGATCTGTTCGTCACTGGCCGCGATCTGGCCGAGGCCGTTCTTGGCTAAGAACCATTCCAGGGCAAGATACGCCGTCCGCTTGTTCCCTTGAACAAATCCATGGTTGGTTAACAGACCATGGAAGAGAGAACCGGCCTGACGCAGGCCGCCGGCCCGCTCATACTCGGCCGCTTGCCGGGGGCGAGCCAGAGCCGATCTCAAAAGCCCTTCGTCAAGGACCCCGTAGTGCGTTTCAGCCATGACGTCGCGCATGAGGTGCACGTGCAACGCCAGCAGCGTTTCGTACGCAAGGTAGTGCATCACTCAGCCAGCTTCTTGAAGACGCGCTGGCGTTTCCTGTAGACGTCCCGCACGAACTGCCGGTCTTGTGCCGACAGCTTGGGCACGACCTCGACAGGCCAGATGACCCCCCGACCGTCCTCCACCCGGATCTCCACGAGCGACCCGATCTGGAGCCCCAACGCCACAGCGACATCCTTGGGCAGGACCACGGCCTGGCTGCGCCCATACTTGATCACCTTCTGAACCATTGCGGGGCCTCCGGGTTGTACCGCACAATAAATTATACCATACAACGCACCTGAGTCAACCAGCCGGCGAACCGAACCGCGTGGACCGGTGGAGGGGCTCCGCTATGGCCACCGGGGAGACTCAGGATAGCGATCACCCCCCACGTCGGCCGACGATGATCTCACGCCGATGCTGCATCGCCTCACGCAGGCGTCTCGCCTCCTCGGGATAGACCGGATAGTAGGCGAGGGTTACCAGCAAGGCGACGGCCCAGAACCCACAAACCAGCACGAGCAACATCGGCGTCAGTCCGAAGCGGTCGGCGTAGTTGCCGAACAGGATGATGATCACCGACGCCACGGCTCCCTGGAAGAACTCCGTCAGCGCCATGGCCGTGCTGCGGAGCTCCGGTCGTACCACGCTCTGGACCAGGGGTTGCTTCACGCCTCGCCGAGTCCAGTCCAGGAAGAAGGCGGCGAACAGCGCGGAGGGCACAATCGCTTCCAGCGTGGTCGCCCTGGTCAGCAGGTACCCCATGGCCGGGAGGGCCAGGGCGATGGAGACTTGCGAGACGGCGATCCGCCCGTGTCGCGGCCAGCGGCCGTCGGCCCAGTCGGCCACCAGCCCGCCGACGAAACTCCCCACGGCCAGGGCGACGACGACCCCACCGAAAATCATCGGCGCGTCCGCCTCCGAGAAACCGCGGTCGTCCACCAGCCAGACCACGAAGAACGCCGCCAGGGCGTTGATGGGCGTCATCACGAAGATCCCCTGGATGAAGTTCACCCAGACGGTTCTGCTGCGCAAGACCTCCTTCACGTCCGCGACGCGAAAGCGGAACCGCTCCGCCGCCTCCCTCGTGACCACCTGGGCCAACTCCGGCTCTGCGCCGCCGCGGACCGGATCACGCACGAGCACGGCGATGACCACGCCCGACAGGATGCTGGCCAGGCCCAGCGCGACAAAGGCCCATCGCCAGCCGACGCCAGGGGCGGCCAGCATCTCGCCAAAGGCGAACGCGCCGACCACGATGCCGAACATCCCCACGGCGCTGATCGTCCCCATGGCCTTGCCCCGGTGGCGCGGACCGAAGACGTCTGCCAACATGCTGAATGCCGCTGGGTAAAGGCACCCGAGCCCCAAGCAGGCGACCACCCGGACCGCCAGGAGCTGCCAGTAGCTGGTCACCAGCCCGCAGGCCAGCGTCCAGACGCCCCACAGACCCGTTCCCAGAACGAGGATCCACTTGCGGTTGTAGCGATCGGCGGCCATGCCCCACAGCGGGCCGCTGAAGGTCTGGAAGATGATGCGAACGCTGTTGATGACGCTCAGGGCTGCGTAGTCCAGACCCAGAGCGCTTCGTATCGCCGGGAAGAGCATCGGCAGGGCCTGGTCTTCGGCACTGTCTATGAAGAACCCGAACCCGAGTGCGGTCAGGATTCTACCCCGACCGGATTTGTGCTCACTCGCGCTGGCTTTCATGTTCGGTAAGAACCTACGTGTGAATCGCTGGCAATGTCGCGCGGGCGACCAGCCCTCTGCTATTCAGCGACGTCCCCGATCCCGAAGCGTTCCCGCAGCTCTGCGTATCCCTTCTGACAAACGCCCAGCATGTAGAACTCGCATTTCCACTCGCCGGGCCCGCAGAACCGCTCCAGGTCGGCCGGGGTCACCCTCTCGGCAAGGAGCTTCTGCAGGTCCGCCAGACGTGTGACCTGACCCGTGCGCAACCCCAGGTGATCCAGGACAGCCGCATCCTTCGTGATCTTGTTCTGCCAGCCCGTGGAGCACCGCCCCTCTTGTTCGGACCAGTAGGTGCACTGGTAGCAGAAGATGTCGTACCCGTAGATGGACTCCACCAGCAGGTCCGGGGAGGGCTGCAACCTCGCCAGCAAGTCGGCGTAGGCTGCCGCGAAGACCGGCACCGCACAGAGCGCCTCGAGCGCGCCAACGCACAGGTGGTGGTGTCCCATCAGCCGAATGCGCTGATCCAGATCGCTCGAGAAGATCTGCGCGAGTCGCTCCGCCGACCGGGGAGAACCTTGTCCGTGGAGATCCAGACGTTCTCTTCGGGGAGGATCTTGAGCGCCGGGCAGCGGCTCGCTCATTTCCTGGAAGAGCGGTTCCAGGTCGCCAAAACGCACGAGCCTGAAGCCCTCTCCCATTCGCCCCGGTCCCAAGTCGAACGCCTCTGCGACGGCGTTGCCTTGTTCCTGCAAGACCAGGGCCAGAAGCGGCCGCAGGTCGCCTTCCATGGAGGATTCCAGCCAGGGCATGCGCCGCCCCCACGTCTCGAGCTGCAAGCGGTACTGGTTCAGCGTGTTGTGCATCATCGTTCTGTGAGCGCACAGCGCAGCCACCTTCTTGGCCATGTACGGCGAGACGTCCTCGGCGTGGTTCGCGCCGGACGGGTCGCGCCCGAAGTACCACTGCTCACACACGGCGAACGGCGCCAGGCCCTCCTCAAAATGCTCGGGATGGTGCAGGTCGAACCGGGAGACCCAGAACGCCTCCTCGACCGCCTGGGCCACGCGGATGTGATCCAGATTGGGCTCGTACATCCCGAAAGGATCGAAGGTGAAGACCGCATAGGGACGGTGCTTGCGAAACAGATACACGATCCGCTCGCGGAGCGCGACCTCGGACACGTCCGCCAGACAGTCCGTCTCATAGCCCAGCTCGATGACGTCCGAGACGCCGAGGATCTCGGCCGCCTCGTGCAGCTCGGCGGCGTTGCGACGTTTGGTCTCGGCCAACGTCAAACCAACCGAATCCTTGGCGTCATCTGTCACCCTAACCAGGATGACGCACCACCCCTGGTCGGCGAACTTGGCGAGGGTCGCTCCACAGAACGCGGCGGCGTCGTCCGCGTGCGGACTGATAACCATGGCCGTTCGCATCGCTGAGCCTTCCTGTCGTGATGGCACCACCGCCCAGGCCCGCCAGCAAGGACGCCACCGGCCTCGGCGGAACGTGGCGAGATTACCCTGACCTGCCCGGTCGTTCAACCCAACAACGCCAGGCAGCTCCCAAAACAGCGAATCCGATGGGATGAAATCGCCCACTGGCGATTCATGAAAAACAGCGGCGACACGTTCACGGAACCGAACATGGATGTGGATGACATCGTGGTCGACGACTATGGCGAAGCGCTCTGGCGGCCGTCACCGAGGCCTGGCCCAAGCTGCCCAATGCAGCCGGGGCTGGGATGGCGACGCCCGCAGAAGAAAGCCGAGCCTCGCCATTCGTCAGCGACACATGGACTCAGCCTGTCGCAGCTGAAGTCCCCCAGCAAGGTTGCCAGAAGACGGGGTCGGGGCCACAATCCCCCTGGTTGCTGAATCGGACATCAGAGACCATGACGTCTGCGCGACACACCGCTTCCCGTGACTTCAGCGCCGTGGCGCTCTGTCTGCTTTGTGCGGTTGCCATGGCGTACGGCTGGGGCTGGCGGGGGA
This sequence comes from uncultured Planctomycetales bacterium, assembly GCA_964403235.1. Taxonomy (GTDB): domain Bacteria; phylum Planctomycetota; class Phycisphaerae; order UBA1845; family JAFGLZ01; genus JAFGLZ01. Next base: position 9,602 of record CAYOGX010000072.1, read on the forward strand.
GCTACGGTCACGAGCGGGGCGCGATGCTGCCCGGCGCTCTGTTGGGCATGGCGCTGTGTCTCGGCTCGGGCCGAGCGGACCTCTACCGCCGCACGGCCGTGGCGGGGCTCTTCGGAGCCGTCGGATGGGCCTTTGGCGGCGCGATGTCCTACATGGAGCACACGTTCTACGTGGTGAGCGATTCGGCGCCGGACGTGTTGTGGGGGTTCTCCTGTATCTTCCTCATCGGCGCTTTGTGGTCGGGCATGGGGTCCGCCATCCTGTCTCTTGCCCTCACGCGCCCGAGGTCTGAGCTGAACGGGTTCCTCGGGCCCTTCGCGGCAAACGGAGCGGCGCTCCTTCTGATCTTCCTCTACTTCTTCCTCAGCCCGGCGCACTGGGAGGCGGTCGAGGACTTCGGCGTCAGGCATTTCCACGACGGCGAGTTCCTCTCAGCCACCGTCGTTCTTGTCGTTTCGGGTGCCTACTGGATCGCTCGACCGGTGGCACGAGTACCATCTGGTTTGCCGCGGCACGCGGATGACGCTCTACATCGACGGCAACCTGGTCGGCGAGGTCTTCGACGAGCAACCGTCGGCCGCAGATCTTTCGGGTCTCTTTGCCCCGCAACTCCATAGCGGGCCGCCGATGGTCGTCCAGTTCAGGAACATCCTCTATCGGCCGCTGCCGCCCGGCGCGAAGCCGTCGAAAGTCTCCCCGCCGACGGCGACCGCCAAGG
>CAYOGX010000073.1:0-10242 GCA_964403235.1 uncultured Planctomycetales bacterium
GGACCAGCAGGCCCACCAGCAGGCCGGCCGCCAGCAGGATCGAGACGAACAGTCGAGAAAAGCGTTGGACGGATGAATGCTGAGACATCATAGGCTCCTCCGAAAGATAAGGCCGCGTTCCAAAACAAGTCGGTATTCTCGGGGCCTGAGCCCCTTAAAACTGATACTATTGCAGTTCACGCCTGGACGTTATCGCCCGGCCTTCGTGCCGAAGATGAAGGCTGAAGGCCTGGACCGTCACAGGAGATGCGGTTGAAGCCGCGTAACCCGAGTGCGGACACATGCGGAGTATACGCCCGTATGTGGTTTCTCTTTCTAGACTCGGGGCATAAGAACGAATGCCAATGTGATTATGAGTTTTAACTATCCCTCAGTATAGCAGAACGGAGGCGGGCGTACAATAGGAGATTGCTCCTAATGCTCAACATCAACACGTGGCCATGACACATCCGGCCCGACCCGGCGCTTCGACGATCTGATGGCCGGGGATGGCTGGGATGGGTGAACCTTGTTCTTGTCGTCAGATCTCCCCCGCGGCGAAAGCTTCATCCATAGGAGCAACGTCCTATTGTGAGGCAGTGCTCCTCTTGCTATACTGGAAGTGGGGTCTCCCTTTGACCTCAGGGGAGGGCTCTGTTATAGTACAAGGTAGCAGGTGACGAAATAGTTGCTCGATTCTGCTTCAAATGTCTGCGGCGCCGCTGTACCCTCGTGACCTCCGAGTAGGCGAATTTATAGGAACTGCAGAACCATGTCGATGGACAAAGACTTGGCACGCGCCTCTTTGGCGTTGGTCGTGAGCTTTCTTCTGACCGCCACGGGTACCCTGGCCCAGGAGCCTGTGACCGGGGCGGTGGTGCGTCACCAGGGTGACGCCTTTGCATGGACGATGGTGCGTCACGTGGCGCAAACCTACCACATACCCGCCCATAGGCTAAAGGTAGGCCACACGGCTTCACACGTGCTGCCCCTCACTGGCAAGACGCTGCACCTGGCGAAGATTCTGGACACCACGACGGGCAAAGTCTACGGCGTGGCCGCCGACGAGACCGGTTCTATCGTGGACGCGGACTCTCTGCACCACGTCGAGCGCCGGGCATATGCGGCGCGCTATGGCAAGCTCTCGCCCCGACTTTTCGAGCGGGTGGAGCGGACGGGCGGCGACGCGACCATCCCCGTTCTGATATGGCTGGACGACGGCGGCGAGGTGCCGGCGGCGCCCTATGCGTCCCTCGGAAGGGGACGCGACGGGGTTTCCCCGGCGCAGGTGCAAGCCGCCGGCCAGCGCCACCGGGAGCGCATCGCCGCGGTGATGGAACGCCGGCAGTCGCCCGTGATCGCAGACATCGCCGCAAGGGGCGGGCGGCTGATTTTCGCCAGCCGCCTGGCGCCGATGGTATCGGCACAGCTGACGCCGGGGGCCATCCGCGCCCTGGAAAAACGCCCCGACGTGCGGGGCCTGGACCTCGACGTGCCCATCACATCCTTGATCGAGGAGGGCACCGAGGCGGTCCGCGCCCCCGAGGTATGGAGCGATGGGCTGGAGGGGGATTCAGGCACCATCGTGGCGGTGGTGGAGAGCGGCACGGTCTACCCATCCTCCGCCTATCTCACCGTCGACGCCTATTACGACACCTCGCCCTGTAGCTACGCCGAGTGTGCGTCGCAGCACGACCACGCCACGGGCGTGGCGGGGGTCATCGCCAAGTCGGACGCCACCGGGGCGTGGCGGGGGGTGGCGCCGGGGGTGCGGCTGATCAACGGCAACGCGGGCAAAGACGCCACGGTGAACGAGATCATGGACGCCACCGACTGGGCCGTCTCGACTCAAGGGGCCAACGTGATCAATATGAGCTGGGGCGCGGCCGATCCCGCTCCACCCTACGAGGTGTGTTTGATCGATGCCTACTACGATTATGTGGTGCGTCACGACCGGGTCACCGTGGTGGCGGCCTCGGGAAATGCGGGCGACGACCCCGGCTGCGACCATACCCAGGACGGGCAGATATATTCCCCCGCGCGCGGCTTTAACGTCATCTCCGTGGGGGCCTTCTACGACGTGGAGACCCCGGATTGGGACGACGACCAGATATACGAATGCTCCTCCTCCCTCGATCCCGTATCGGCCCACGGCGACAGGGAGGAGCCGGACGTGGTCGCCCCCGGTCATAGCATCCACACCCTGGCCTGGAGCGACGGCGACCAGATACCGAGCGGCACCAGCTTCGCCGCTCCTTTCGTCTCCGGGCAGGTGGCCCTGCTGATGCAGCGGGACGACACACTGAAGCTGTTTCCCGAAACGGTGCGGGCGGTGATCATGGCCGCGGCGGTCAACAACATAGAGGGGAAGAGCCGCCTCAGCGAGCGGGACGGCGCGGGTGGCATCGACCTGCACACGGCGGACGAGGTGGTGGAAAACGACTGGTACACCAGCCTGTACCTCACCCCTGCCAGCTTCGACGTCGACGATCACTACGAGCTGACCGTCCCCGCTCAGGCGGGGGAGCGGGTGCGGGCCGTCATCGCCTGGAACTCCAATCCCGCCGTCGACTATTCCACCGACCCCCTCGACGCCGATCTCGACCTGTACGTCCTCGATCCGGATGGGACGCTGCTGCTGGGCGACGGCGAGACCTCCGAATCCTTCGACAACAGCTTCGAAATCGTAGCCTTCGACGCCGCCAAGACGGGCGACTACACCCTGCGGATCAATAGGCACCGCTTCGACGGCACGTCTGAGGAGGTGGGCGTGGCGTGGGTGCGAATCGCGCCGGTGTCCGTCTCCTCGCTGGACGTGACCTCGGATATGCCCGCCTATTTCCACGCCCCCAGTCTGGGCGCCAGTGGCGGGACGGTCTATTTCAACAGCACGGGTGGGATGGGCGCGGGGCAGGAACTGACCGTCAGCGCCGACTGGGCCTGCGGGCTGGCGCCGCAGCGAAGCTTCGAGGGTGGGGCGGCCTTCGGCGACCCCGCCCCTGACGACTCCGGCGCGCCCTGGGCGCTGGCTTACAGCGTCGAGGCGGGCGAGGTCTCGCAGCACGTCGTCCCCTTCACCCTCACCGATCAAATCGAGCGGTCGACGGTCGCGTATATCACCTTCCGCGTCGATAACATCGCCGGTAGTCCGCCTCTCTCCTCGCCCACCCATCCCGACGAAGACGGATGGTACGCCGACGACGATATATCTTTCGACTGGGGCGGCCTGTCCGATGCCAGCGGCATAGCGGGCTATTCCTACGTGCTCGACCAATCCCCGAGCACCAGTCCCAACATCACCATCGATACCGCCGACACCACCAGGAGCTACCCCGACTCCGCCGACGGCACGTGGTGTTTCCACGTCCGCGCCGTCGACAACGTGGGCAACTGGGGCGAGACGGCGCACCACTGTGCCCACGTGGACACCGAAGATCCCGGCACGCCGTCCGTCTCGTCGGGCACGCACGCGGACGAAGACGTGTGGTACGACGCCGCCGACGCGACGCTCCACTGGACGGCGCCGAGCGACGCCGGCAGCGGCGTCGCCGGTTACAGCTACGCGCTGGATCACTCCGCCACCACCACGCCCGACGGGCCGCCGGACACCGCGTACAACGCCCACACCTACGAGGATCTGGCCGACGGCGCGTGGTACTTCCACGTGCGGGCCGTGGATCACGCGGGCAACGCCGGCAGCGCGGACCACTACCGGGTGCGGATAGACACCGCCGCCCCGCCCGCGCCCTCAATCTCGTCCGCCACGCATCCGGTCGAGGGCACCTGCTACCCCGGCGACGCTCCCTCCTTCACCTGGAACGCGCCCGCCGACGCGTCTGGCATCGTGGGGTACAGCTACGATCTCGACAGCAGCCCCTCGACCACCCCCGACACCACCGTCTACACCAGCAGCAACAGCGCGAGCTACGCCGGCATCGCCGACGGCGATTGGTATTTCCACGTGCGGGCCAAGGACGGCTCCGGCCAGTGGGGGGCGGCCAACCACTACCACATGTGCATCGACACCCCGCTGGTCGGCCCGGTGGTGTATGCCGGGCGGACGGTCGACGACGACGCCTCCGGCGATAGCGACGGGGATGGAGATGGCGTGGTCGAGTGCGGCGAGGCGGTCGAGCTGTCCGTCGACTTGCTGAACCAGGGCACGGACGCGGCCCAGAACGTAGACGCGACCCTCTCCGAGAGCGACCCTTACGTGAGCTTCACCCACAACACTTCCAGCAGCTACCCGGACATCCCCGGCGGCGAATCGCGGAGCAACGCCGACGACTTCGACTTCACGGTCGCCCCCGGCACGCCCCACGGACACGTCATCCACTTCGACCTGGACGTCACCGCCTCGAACGGCGGCCCCTGGGCCGATTCCTTCGACGTGATCGTCTCGTGTGCCAGGCCCGACCTGTCGGTGACGGACATATCGGCGCCCGCGGACCCCGTCGCCGGGCAGCCGGTCGATTTTACCGTCGAAGTCCTGAACCAGGGGGACAGCTCGACCGCCGCCTGGGGCTCCTTCACCGTCGCCTGCACCATGGACGGGGGCGGCATCCCCTTCGACACCGACACCATATCGAGCCTGGGCCCGGGAGCGTCCACGGAAGCACACTGCAATTGGACGGCGGTGGAGGGCTCCCATACCGTCCGGGCCGTGGTCGACGCTGGCGGCGACGTCCCGGAGCTGGACGAGGAGAACAACGAGCGCAGCGAGGCCCTGGCCGTCGGCGGCTCCTGCAACGACCCGCACGAATCGAACGGCTCGCCGGGGAGCGCGACGGCCATATCCTACGGCACCACGCTCACCGACCCGGACATCTGCCCGGCAGGCGACGGCGACTTCTACGCCTTCGCCGGCGGGGCGGGCGATTCGATCATCGCCGAGGTCGAGGCGCAGTCGCTCGGCTCGAGCCTCGACGCGTACCTGTACCTGTACGACACCGAAGGCACGTCGGTCATCGCGCACAACGACAATTACGACGGGACGGATGCGCGCATCACCTACGTGCTGCCGGGGGACGGCACCTTCTACCTGAGGGTCGTCGACGCGAACCACCCGAACGAGGGCGGCGCCGACTATTTCTACCACCTCTCGCTGGCGCTGGACCCGGACGACGCGGGGCCGATGGTGTACGCCGACCACACCGTCGACGACGACGCGGCGGGCCAGAGCAGCGGCGACGATGACGGCGTGGTCGAGTGCGGGGAGACGATCGAGCTGTACGTCGACCTGCTGAACCAGGGCCCGGACGCCGCCCAGGACGTGTACGCCGCCCTCTCCGAGAGCGACCCCTACGTGGGCCTCATCTACAACACCAGCAGCGGCTACCTGGATATACCGGGCGGCGAATCGCGGGCCAACGCCAACGACTTCGACTTCACGGTCGACGCCGGCACGCCCCACGGGCACGTCATCCACTTCGACCTGGACGTCACCGCCTCGAACGGCGGCCCCTGGAGCGACGGCTTCGAGGTGGCGGTATCGTGTGGAAACAACGCGCCGAGCGAGCCTGCGAACCCCTCACCCACCGACGGCAGCACCGTCCCCGATCTGGATGTGACGCTGAGCTGGACGGGCGGCGACCCGGACGGCGACGGCGTGACCTACGACGTGTATCTCGAGGCGTGGGACGCCACGCCGGACGAACTCGTCTGCGACGACGTCGCCGCCACCACCTGCGGGATCGGCACGCTAGATTGGGACGACCGCTACAACTGGTACGTCGTCGCCACCGACGCACACGGCGCGTCGACGCGGGGTCCGGCGACCGGCTCCTGGGATTTCTTCACGCCCTCGCCCCCCGTCGGCCCGTTGACCTACGTCAGCCACAGGATACTCGACGATGGCTACTGGGGCGCGGGCGATGGCGACGGCGTGCTGGAATGCGGCGAGGCGACCAAACTGCCCGTGACGCTGCGCAACGAGGGCGGCTATACCGCCACCACGGTCGTCGGCAACGTGGCGGTGCCCGCGAGCCCGTATGTCACCATGATAGACCTGGGTTCGCAGGCCTACCCTGACCTGCCGGGCGGCGCGGTGGCCGAAAACGACACCTGGGACACCGTCGCCTTTGCCGTGGATGGAGACACCCCGGACGGCCACATCATCCACTTCGACCTGGAGACGGAGGCCGCCTTCCACGGCCCGTGGAGCGACAGCTTCGACGTGCAGGTAGTCTGCCAGCAGCCCGACTTGATTGTGGCCGACATCTCCTTCGACCCGCAGGACCCGGTGGGCGGTGAGTACCTGATTGTGTGGGTGGACATCGAGAACCAGGGTGAGATCGCGGTCTCCAACGCCTTCGAGGTGGGCTGTTATCTCGATGGGGGCGGCACCCCCTACGAGACCGAGACGGTCAGCGAAGTGCTCGACCCCGGCGAGTCCCACTCCGTCTCCTGTAGCTGGACGTCGGCGGTGGAGGGGCTGCACACCATCGAGGCGGTCGTTGACGACGGGAACGCCACGCCCGAGTCGGATGAGGGGAACAACGAGCGCAGCGAGAGTATCCTGGTCGGCGAGACCTGCGGCGACGTCCACGAGCCGAACGGCGACTACTTGGTAAATGCCACGCAGATCCATTCCTCTGGCTACGGCCAGCCCCTGTACGCCGTCATCTGCCCGGCGGGCGACGTGGACGTGTATGCGCTGAACATCATAGCCGGGACGACGGTGCAGGCCAACGTGGACGCCGCGCCCATCGGCTCCACCCTCGATTCCGACCTCTATTTCTTCCACGACATCGATAATACGATCATCGAGCTGGCCCATAACGATCATTACGATGGCACAGACTCGTTCATCACCTACACTGTCCCCTCCGACGGGCTGTATTACCTCAAGGTGCAGGAGGCGAACCATCCGCACGCGGGGGACGCGGGCTACTTCTACAACGTCACCGTCGACGTCTCGCAGCAGCTTGCGTACACGCACAAGACTGTGGACGATGACGCGGACGGGGCCAGCAATGGCAACGACGACGGCGTCGTCAACTGCGGCGAGACGATCGAGCTTTACGTCAACATCCGCAATGAGGAGGACAGGGAAGCGACGGGCGTCAGCGGCACGATAGGCGACTCGGATGCCTACGTCGAGGTGCTGGAGGCGACGCGCGGTTATCCCGATATGACGGCCTTCGGCTATTCCAGCGACGCTGCTGATAACACCAAGCCCTTCGTCTTCTCCGTCTCGCCAAACGCGCCGGACGGGCACAGCGTTCACTTCGATATGGAGACGGCTGCCGCCAACCGCCTGCCGCTGCACACAGGGTTCGACGTCTCCATCACCTGCGTCAATAACCCGCCCGACACGCCGTCCGTCCCCTCCCCGGCCGACGGGGCGACGGACCAGGCCACGGATGTCGATCTAGGCTGGACGGGTGGCGACCCCGACGTGGGCGACACCGTGACCTACGACGTGTATTTCGGCGATTCCAGCCCGCCGCCGCTGGTCGCCTCCGACCAGGGGGGCGCGCCCTACGACCCTGGCCCCCTGGCAGGCGGCACGACTTACTACTGGAAGATTGTGGCGCGCGATAACCACGGTGCCACAGCCGAGGGCCCCGAATGGGACTTTGCCACCGCGGCTGCCCCGTGCATCGCGCGCCTGAACGGCACCGATTACGGCACCGTGCAGGCGGCCATCGACGCCGCGAGCACCGGCGACACCGTCCGGGTGACCGGCTCATGCTACGAGCACGACGTCAGGGTCGACAAAAGCATCACGCTTCAGGGAGGGTGGAACGAGACGTTCAGCCAGCACGATCCCGAACTGTACCCCACCATCATCGACGCGCAGGGGCAGGGGCTTGTGATGGAGATCGACGGCCAGGTACGAATCGCGCCTACGGTGGAGTACTTTGTGCTCACCGGCGGCTCGCAGGGCGGTGTGTACATCGCTACAGAGGTCGATGCCACGCTGCGCGGGAATATCATTGAGGATAACGAGAAGCTGACCTTCGCGGGGGATGGCGGGGGCGTACGGGTGCACTACTACGGCGACGCCACGCTCATCGGCAACATCATCCGCAACAATCGGGCCGGTCGACACGGAGGCGGGCTGACGGCAAGCAGGGACGTCACGCTCATCAGCAACGTCATCGCCGGCAATACCTGTGGGCTTTCAAGCACGAACGGGCAGGGGGCTGGGATGTGGCTGGGCCAGGGCGAACTGTATAACAACACCTTCGCCAACAACGGCGGCGGCGACGGCAGCGGCGTCCGCGTGGGCGGCGACGCGACGCTGAAGAACACCATCTTCTACGGGAACGGGGTGGGCGTCAACGCCTATACCGGCAGCGTGGTCAATATGGACGGCACGCTGTGGTATGCCAACGGGCAGAACACCAGGGGCGACGGCACCATCAACCCCGGCTCAGTCAATATCTACGAAGACCCGCTGTTTGTGGACGTGGGCGGGGGCGATTTCCACCTGGGGGCAGGCTCGCCCGCCATCGATGCGGGGGTGGCGGCCCCTGCGGCGAGGGAGGACGCCGAGGGCAACGCCCGCCCCGACTGCATCACCTGGGACGTCGGCGCTTACGAGGCACAGACCGGGACAATGCCCTGCTTCCAGGACTACACACCCGCCATTTTCGGAGAGTTACAGCCTTAAGGAGACAAACAAGGTCAAAGCGTCGAAGCTGTATCCTTACCCTCTCGACGGCGGCGGAATCGCCATCATCGCTGCTCAGGTTGCCTTCCTATGGGAATAATGTCCTATTGTGAAGCAATACTCCTCTTGCTATACTGAGTGGGTGGTCTTCCTATGAGGAAGATCACCTATCTGACGTTGTAGAGCCAGGAGGATTCAATCATGAAACGCTCACGCACCGTCCACTGGCCCCTCGCGGTCGCTTTGAGCGTGCTCGCCCTGGCCCTGCTCACGTTCCCTACCGTCGTGAGCTCGGCCAAGCAAGGAGACGTGGCCGCCGTTTGGCATCGAGCCCGCGAATCGGGCGTCTACAACTTCAGCGCCGACGTCAAACAGACCACCGTCCCTCAATCGACCGTGCGCAACGTGGGACGGGCGAGCAAGACCACGAAGGTCCATCTCGAAGGCGAGACCAACCTGCCCGCTCGCCAGCTCCATCTCACCCTGTGGTCTCAAGGGGGCAGTGTGCTAAACGCCGCCAGCGGCGTCGAAATCAAGGTCGAGGGCGATCGCGCTTACGCCCGGCAAGGCGTTCGGGACTGGCAGGAGATCAACAACTTCACCGCCTTGTTCGCCCCCCAGGGCGACTTCATGGCCTTCCTCTCCGCGGCGAAGAATGTGCGCGCGGTCACCGCGCATCCCGAATCACCCATTGCGCGTTACGCTTTCGACATCGACGGCCGGGCCTACGCCGCCTACATGCGCGACCAGACGGAGGAATACCTGGCCGAGCAGGGCGAACTGCCGCCGGGGATTGGCCTCGACCTGCCCAAGCAATACGTGGATATGACCGGGGAGGGCGAACTGTGGGTCGACGCCAATGGGTATCCATTGCGCCAGATTCTGCACCTTCAGTTTCCCCCGCGCCCCGACGACCAGGAGGTCCAGGCCGAAGTGACGGTGGACTTCTCCGGCTTCGACCAGGCCCAAGCTGCCGGCCTCACGCCTCACGTTTCTCGTCTCACCGCCTGCCTTCCCTTTCTGCTCGTCTTCTGCGCCTTTTGCACCATCCTCGTGGCCTACTCCGGCTCCAAGAAACTGTACGCCACGCTGGCGATCCTGCTGATCGTCTCCCTGATTTCCACGCCCCTGCTGCAAAGCGTCCACGCCGTCGGGTTCGCCGACCGGCAGGCCGCCAAGGCGCGGGAGGCCGAGGCGCGCGAGCAGGAAAGCGATATGCAACGCACGCTCCGCACCGTGCTCACCGAATCGGACCACAACCCCAACGTCAACCCCCTCGACGCCAACGACATAAACGACACGAATTACGCAACACACAATGCGGATCACGTCTTGCTCAACGCCTCTACCTACAACGCGGACAACAACAACGACGATAATTCCGACAACGACGACAACGCGAACGACTGCGATCCCGACGACCCGGCCGACACCGATGGGGACGGCCTGACCGACGGCAACGAGTGCGTCCTGGGAACCAATCCCGAGGTCGAGGACTCGGACGGCGACGGCCTGGACGACGGCGAGGAGGTGACCGGCTTCGAGTACAACGGCAAATCCTGGTACACCGATCCGCTGGAGCTGGACAGCAACGACGACGGCCTGGGCGATAGTGTCGAGTGGAACGCGGGCCGGGCCGAGGG
>CAYOGX010000074.1:0-10206 GCA_964403235.1 uncultured Planctomycetales bacterium
GGGATCGGCCTCGGCGACGATCGGCGCCAGGGTCCCGTCGTCATAGTCGTAGGCGCCTTCGCCCGGATCGGTTACCGAGCCACCCACCGTGGACGTCGTCGTCAATGTATTGACGACGATGAAGTAGGCCTCCACGGCGTAGTCGGCGTCCATCGTGATCGTCGTGCTCGATGCAATCGGGCTTGCCACCTTGCCGGCGTCCACGCCGGTGCCCGTCCACTCGACGAACCGGTAGCCCGGATCGGCCTCGGCGACGATGGGCACGACGGCGCCGTCCTCGTAGTCGTAGTCGCCTTCGCCCGGATCGGTCACCGAGCCGCCCACCGTTGAAGTGGTGGTCAGCGCGCTCCCGCGGTCCACGGCGCAGATGCACGTGGGATCAATGCCGGGCGAGTTAATGCGGAAACCCTGAATTGAGCTGCTGTTTGTCAAAGGAGTGCCCGTGTCGTCCAGAAGGTCCGTCACGGCGAACGACATGCCCAGCAGCGGCCGGCCTGAGGCCTGGAAGGTGTTGGTCACGTAGCCCGTGTCCGTCCAGTCATCGTCGCCGAAGCTGACCGGGTTGCCCAGGCTCCCGTCGGCCAGCACTGCCTGAAGCGTCCCCGCATCGCGCGGGCCGCCCGGCGAGGGGCCGTTGTCGAACACGAAGAAGTCCGGGTTGTCTCCGTTCGTGTCCCACCACAGGGTGTTGCCTTCGAACAGCACGATGTCGGTCGGGTCGTACTCGCTCTGACAACTGCCAAGCACATCGAAGTTATCTGCGTTGCCGATCGGCCACTGCGGCTCGCCGCTCCCGTTGTACGTGCCGCTCGAAGTCCCGTTGCACAGGTCATCAACAAGGACTGTGTAGCTGTCGACCGTGATGCTGGTTAGATCGTTGCCTGAAACGGTGATCGAGAGCCCACCCCCGACCTCCGTGAAGTTGGCCTGCACAGCGTAGTCGGCGTCCACGGTGATCGTGGTGCTCGCCTCGGTCGGCGCGGCCACCTTGCCCGCATCTACGCCGGTGCCCGTCCACTCGGTGAACTGGTAGCCGACACCGGCCTCGGCCACAATCGGTACCACGGTCCCGTCGTCATAGTCGTAGGCGCCCTCGCCCGGATCGGTCACGGAGCCGCCCGTCGTTGAGGAGGTGGTGAGGGTGTAGACGGCCACGAAGTTGGCCTGCACGGCGTAGTCGGCGTCCAGGGTGATCGCAGTGCTCGCCTCGGTCGGCGCGGCCACCTTGCCGGCGTCCACGCCGGTGCCCGTCCACTCGACGAACCGGTAGCCGGCATCGGCCGCCGCGAGGATCGGCACCACGGTGCCGTCGCTGTAGTCGAAATCGCCCTCGCCTGGATCGGTCACCGACCCGCCCGCCGTCGACCCGCACGTGAGCGTGTAAACCCCCGTAGGCTTCACGGCGCAGATGCACGTGGGGTCAATGTCGGTGCCCGAGAAGTGAAGGCCCTTGATGACGCTGGCGTTGGTCAGCGGGTTGCCCGCCGCGTCGAGGAGATCCGTGATCGCAAGCGCAATCCCCCCCAGGTCCAGGCCCGAGGACGGGAAGCCGTTGGTGTCAAAGCCTGTGTCAGTCCAGTCGGCGCCTGAAAAGGCAATGGCCTGCCCAAGGCTGTCGTCCGAGAAGACGGCCTGGATGGAGCCGCTGGCGTCGGCGCCGTTCTCGAAGATGAAGAAATCGGGATTGTTGCCGTTTGTGTCGGACCACAGCCCGCCAGCGAACAGCACGGTGTCGATGGGGTCGTATTCGATCGCGCAGCTCCCGAGCACGTTGAAGTTATCGGCGTTCTCGATCGGCCAGGTCGGCTCGCCGCCTCCGTTGTACGTGCCCGTCGAGGTCCCGGTGCACAGAGCCGTCACGTCGGCGGTGTACGTGCCAACGGTGACGCTCGTGAGGTCGTTGCCGGAGACGGTAATAGAGACCTCGGCCATCCGGGATTCCACCGCGCACACCGTGAAGCAATCGAAGCCCGTGGAGTCGATGCGGACTCCCTTGACCGGGACGTCCGTCGTAAACACGAGGCCCTTAAGGTCCTGTGCCCCAATGCCCGTGTCGTAGGTGGTGTCAACGAACGTGGCGGCGGTGAACGCCTGTGCGACGCCGAGACTGTCGTCGGCGAAAACGCACTGGATAGTCCCCGGCTGGTTCCCCCCGTTTTCGTAAATGAAGAAGGTGTCGTGCAGCTCAGCGAAGACGGTGATCATGTGGGTGATACCGTCGAGACTGCAGCAGTCGCCGGCCACGGCGAACCCGAAGTTGTCGGCCCCCTCGGGCGGGTACGTGCCGTCGAAGATCTGAGTGTCGCCGTCCCACTTCGTCGTCGTGCCGGTGACAAGGTCGCCGTTGGCGACGACGTACGTGTCACCGCCGGAGGTGATGTCCAGGATGGTTCCCGCGTTACCGGTGGCCGTGATATCGCCGTGCCCGGCCACGGTGTCCGCGTGTGCGGGCAGTGCCAGCGCGAGAGTCAAGAGCAGAATAACAACGTGCGGTTTCATGGGTGTCCTCCTTTGTGCCCGGGTTGCCGGGCACACGCAAAGAGGCCGCTGCTGACGCGGCCGACCAGTTCGATATAACCTCGGCGAGATCCAACCCGTCCACGGCGCCGTTGCCGTCCAGGTCGGCATCGGGGTTCCAAAGTGGGTCACCGGGCGTTGTGTCCCAGGCGCTGATAACGGCTGCCATGTCCAGCCCGTCCACGACGGCGTTGCCGTCCACATCGCCCGGCATGGCACTGGACTGGGCGAAAAGCCACTCGCGTGTGCCGTAGGTGATCCCTGTCCAGCCCATGGCAGGCGGGTTGTGGCCCATGTCGCTGAATCCCGTATAAATCAATCTCTTGTCCGGCGTCGGTTCGTCGCCCGGATCCGGATCGTCCACGTAGACCATGGCGGTCGAGTTGACGCCGTCGAACGACGGATCGATCAGACCCAGCATTCCGAGCGACCCGGCGCCGTCCGGGTCGCCCGCATGCGGCAGGTAGTTGGGCACCGTGGTGTCGAGCTCGCCGTGAATGGCCCAGATCGGCGTCATGAGCAGCTCGGCGAGCTTGTTCTTGGGGCCGCTGCCGCCGGAGGTGATCCCGGCCGCTAACAGCGCCGGCTGCCGCGCGAGAATGTCCCAGGTGCCGTAGGCGCCCATCGAGTCGCCGACGACGTAGATCCGGCTCGTGTCAATGTCGTCGGCGGCGATGCCCAGCATCGAGCCCAGGATGGCATCGTTCGAGTTGTCGGTGATGAAATAGAGCAGGTTTTCCGTCAGGTGCATGTATTCCGAGTAGGTCGTGCTCGAGGCCGCAGTCGCCGACTCGAGCAGGCCGTCGCCGTCGATCACGTCGAACGTCACGGTGAGCGCGGCGCCCGCCGTGCCGCCCCCGCCGGATTCGGTGTACGGGGTGGCGGTCACGGTGTGCGAGCCGACGCTGGGCGTCCACGGGTTGTAGTCGCCGCCGCTGTCACCCGTGAGCGAATATGGCGTAGAATTCTCAAGACTGTAGTTGTCGTTGCCGTCGAGCCCGAACCGGACGCTGCCCACCGGCGACGGCGACGTGTTGGCGCGGATGCTGAGGTTGCGCGTCGGCAAAGCGGCCAGGTCGAGGGTGACGCCGTCGTTGAGCGGATCGAAGGCGGGGATCGGCACGTCGGCATCGGCGTCAATCAAGGTGAAGCTCGCCACCGCAGGCCCTGAGACCTTGACGGCGCAAATGCAGAACGGATCAATGCCCGAGCTCTCGATGCGAATGCCCTTGATGGCGGTGCTGTTTGTCAGGGGATTGCCCGACGCGTCCAACAGGGCCGTGACCGCGAACGCCATGCCCGTGAGCGGCTGGCCGCCAACGTGTGTCGTGGTGCCCGTGTCACCCCAATCGTCGCTCGAGAAGCTGACCGGATCGCCCAGGCTGTCGTCGGGGAAAATGGCCCGGACTGTCCCGCTGTCGCGTGCTGCGCCGTTCTCAAAGATGAAGAAATCGGGGAAGCTGCCGTTCGTGTCAGACCAGGTCGAGCCGTCGAACTCAACGGTATCAAGCGGGTTGTACTCACTGGCGCACAGATCCAGGACGTTGAAGTTGTCGGCGTTCTCGGCTGGATATGAAGGACTGCCCGGCGTGCCGCTCGAGGTGCCGGTGTATAGATCAGCCACGTTGACGACGTAGCCGCTGACGGTCACGCTGGTCAGGAGGCTGCCGGACAGTGTGATGCTCGTCACGGGCGTCATATCCGAAGTCGGCGGGCTGCCGGGATCCGTCTGGTCGTACGGGCCGTCGCCCCAGGGCCAGTTGACCCACTGGCCGCTCAAGGGCACCTGGGGCGCAAGGACGAACGCGTTGTAGAGCGACGGATCGGATCGAGCGGACTTGGCAAAGAAGCGCGCCGTCGAGCGCACCAGCATCGCGTTGTTGTCGCCTCGCGCGCCCGCGCCGTGCAGGTACAGCACGAGCGGGTACTTCGTGCCGCCGCCGGCAACGTAGCTGCTGGGATGGGCGATGCCGAAAGGGATCTGCACCTCGCCCGTTCCGGCGATGTTCAGGTCCCGGTAGTAGGCCTTCTCCCAGTAGATGTAGTACCCGTCCACCGTTTCGCTGAAGTCGTCCTTGTCAATGAGCTCTGCCGCCTCCGCGATTCGGACGCTGGGCAAGGCCCCGCTCACGACGAGAAGAACACAAGCCGCAGCCGCGCTTGTCCGAATACGATTCACTCCGAGGCCCTCCACTAGCTGAAGCGATACAATGACGTTGTCAGGCGTCCTACGTTGTCCCCGCGCGTCCAGCATGCCTGCTCGCCGCCGCAGACGGAAGTGCGCATAGGCTATCTCCTGCGCACGTTCCCAGGTCGTCTGTGGACATTCCCCGGGTGAGACCGACGATCGCCTGGAATCACTGCTTCTTCCACGGCTTCCGTCGAGGCACCCGGTTCGGGAGCAGCCGCTGCCGATGCCGTCGACCAGTTTGATATGACCTCTGCAAGGTCTATCCCGTCCACGAGGCCGGTGCCGTTCAGGTCGGCATCCGGGTTCCAGAGCGGGTCGCCGGGCATGGTGCCCCAGGCGTTGATGACCGCCGCGAGATCGAGGCCGTCAACGATGCCGTTACCGTCCACATCGCCCGGGCCGGCATACGGCTGGGCGAACAGCCATTCGCGCGTGCCGGAGGTGATTGCCACCCAGCCTGCGGCCGGTGGATTGTGGCCCATGCCGACGAACTCGGTATAGACTAATCTCTTATCCGGCGTCGGGTCGTCGCCCGGGTCGGGATCGTCCACATAGATCATGGCGGTCGAGTTGACGCCGTCAAAGGTGGGATCCATCAGCCCGAGCATCCCGAGCGAGCCGGCGCCGTCCGGGTCGCCCGGATACGGCAGATAGTTGGGTACCGTGGTGTCGAGCGACCCGTGGATGGCCCAGATCGGCGACATCAGCAGCTCGGCCAGCTTGTTCTTGGGGCCGCTCCCGGCGGAGGTGATCCCGGCCGCCAACAGCGCCGGCTGCCGCGCGAGAATGTCCCAGGTGCCGTACGCGCCCATCGAGTCGCCGACGACGTAGATGCGATCCAGGTCAATGTCGTCGGCGGCGATGCCCAGCATCGAGCCCAGGATGGCATCGTTCGAGTTGTCGGTGATGAAATAGAGCAGGTTCTCCGTCAGGTGCATGTATTCCGAGTAGGTGCTGCTCGCGGCCGCGGCTGCTGAGGCGGCGAACAGCGCGCCGCCGCCATCACCATCAATGACCTCGAAGGTGACACTTAGCGCGCCGCCCGCGGTGCCCCCGCCGCCGGACTCCGTGTACGGGGTGGCGGTCACGGTGTGCGAGCCGACGCTGGGCGTCCACGGGTTGTAGTCGCCGCCGCTGTCGCCCGTCATCGAATACGGCACCGCGTTCTCGGTCTGGTAGTTGTCGTCGCCGTCGAGCCCGAAGCGCACGCTGCCCACGGGCGACGGAGCGGTGTTGGCGCGGATGCTCAGGTTCCGCGTCGGCAGGGCGGCCAGGTCGAGGACGGCGCCGTCGGGAAGCGGGTCGAAGGCCGGGATCGGCACGTCGGAATCAGCGTCAATGAGGGTGAAGCTCGCCACGCGCGGCTCGAAGTTCGCCTCCACCGTGTAATGGGCGTCCATCGTGATGGACGTGCCTGCGGAATTCGGATCGGCCACCTTGCCGGCATCGACCCCCGTGCCCGTCCACTCGACGAACGAGCAGCCGGCGTCGGCCAAGGCGACCAACGGCACCACGGTGCCGTCGTCGTAATGGAAGTCGCCCTCGCCCGGATCGGTCACCGAGCCGCCTGCCGTGGAACTACTGGTGAGGGTGTAGGTCGCCGCGCCGCCCCGGTCCACGGCGCAGATGCACGTGACGTCAATGGTCGGGCAGTTGATGCGAATGCCCTGGATGGAGCTGCTGTTCGTCAAAGGAGCGCCGGTGTCGTCGAGGAGGTCGGTCACAGCGAAGGACATGCCCAACAGGGGCCGGCCGGAGGCCTGGAAGGTGTTGGTCACGTAGCCTGTGTCCGTCCAGTCATCATCGCCGAAGCTGACCGGATGGCCCAGGCTCCCGTCGGCCAGCACCGCCTGGATCGTCCCCGCGTCGCGCGGGTCGCCCGGCGAAGGGCCGTTGTCGAAGATGAAGAAGTCCGGGTTGTCTCCGTTGGTGTCCCACCACAGACTGCGGTCGCCGAACAGGACGGTATCGGTCGGATCGTAGAGGCTGTGGCAACTGCCCAGCACGTCGAAGTTGTCTGCGCTGCCGATCGGCCACTGCGGCTCGCCGCTCCCGATATACGTGCCGGTCGTGGTCCCGTTGCACAAATCACCGACCAGGACCGTGTAGGCGTCCACACTGATGCGTGTAAGGTCGTTGCCGGACACGGTGATGGAGAGCCCAACGCCGGTTCCCGTGAAATTGGCGTGCACGGTATAATCGGCGTCCATCGTGATCGAGGTGCTCGCGGAGTTCGGATCCGCCACCTTGCCTGCGATCACCCCGGTGCCCGTCCACACAACGAAGCTTTCGTCGGGGTCGGCCTCCGCCACCAGCGGCACGACGGTTATCTCGCCGTAGTCGAAGCTGCCCTCACCCGGAGCGGTCACCGAGCCGCCCGCCGTCGAGCTGGCTATCAGCGTGTAGACATCGTCAGGCACCACGGCGCAGATGCAGAACGGGTCAATGTCGTGGCTTTCGATCCGCAGTCCCTTGATCACGCTGCTGTTCGTCAGCGGAACGCCCGACGCATCCAAGAGGGCCGTGATCGGGAACGCCATGCCTGTCAGGGGCTGGCTCGCGATGTTCGTGACGAATCCCGTGTCGCCCCAATCCTCGCTGGTGAAGGCCACCGGCTGGCCGACGCTGTCGTCGGGGAAAATGGCCCGGACGGTCCCGCTGTCCATCGTTCCCCCATTCTCGAAGATGAAGAAATCGGGGTAGTTGCCGTTCGTGTCGGACCACAGGCTGCCGCCGAACTCGACGGTGTCGAGCGGTTCGTACTGGCTCGCACACAAGTCCAGCAGGTCGAAGTTGTCGGCGTTCTCCACGGGCCACTCGGGCGGTTCGGGGCCCCACAGGACGCCGCTTGAGGTGCCGGTGGCAAGGTCGTTGACGCCGAGCGTGTAGCCGCCGACGGTGACGCTCGTCAGGAAGTTGCCCGACATCGTGATGCTCGAGACGGGCGTAAATCCGGGGCTCGGTTCGCCGGGATCCGTTTGATTGTACGGGCCGTCGCCCCAGGGCCAGTTGACCCACTGGCTGCCCGAGGGCACTTGAGGCACAAGGACGAAGGCGTTGTACAACGACGGCTCGGCCCGGGCCGATTCGGCGAAGAATCGCGGCGTTTCCCGCTGAAGCGCGGCGTTGTTGTCGCCCCGCGCGCCCGCGCCGTGCAGGTACAGCACAAGCGGGTACTTTGTGCCGCCGCCGGCAACGTAGCCGTCGGGATGGGCGATGCCGAACGGAATCTGCTCCTCGCCGGTTCCGGCGATGTCGAGGTCCCGGAAGTAGGCCTTTTCCCAATAGACCAGGAAACCGCCGACCATCTCGCTGAAGTCGGTCTTCTCAATCAACGTCGCCTGTGCGCCCTGCAAGGCGAGGCACAGCAGCAAGACCGAGCATACTCCGAACTGGCTTGTCTTCATGTGGTTCATCGTGGTCCTCCTCCGGTCCATGGGTGACATGGACTATGCCGACCCATCTCCTCAGTCTCCTTTTCCCGAGCGCGTTGCCCTTTTCTCAGGGCATCGCTCCGGTGCGAACGCTGCTCGACACAAAACGTACCAGGGCGACGATGGCACCAGCCACCGCCGTCCAGATGCAGCGGCATCTCCGCTTGCACAGTCCCAATGTGCGGATTCACAGTCGGCCGCGTCGTTGGGCTGTTCTTCTTCCGTCAGACCGTGCGCCCCACACGCAGGAGACACACGCCCTGCGGCCTGTCCTGGGCGGGGCCGGCCCGGCCTACCTGCGCCTCAGGCGCCGACGCAGGATCAGGCCAAGCAGGCCGAAGCCGAACGTGGCCATCATGCCCGGCTCGGGCACAACGGCAGCCACGGTAAAGCAATCGAACCCCGACGAGTTGATGCGAACGCCCTTGACCGGCACGTCCGTCGTGAACACAAGCCCTTTGAGGTCCTGACCGCCAACGCCTGTGTTGTAGGTCGTGTCAGTGAACGTGCCCGAGGTGAAAGCCTGGGCGGTGCCAAGAGTGTCGTCCGCGAACACGCACTGGATATCCCCCGGCTGATTGCCCCCGTTCTCGTAGATGAAGAACGTGTCGTGCAGTCCATCAAAGAGGGTGATCATGTGCGTGATGCCGTCAAGACTGCAGCAATCGGCATTAACCGCGAAAGAAAGGTTGTCCGCGCCTTCGGGCGGGTACGTCCCGTCGAAGATCTGGGTGTCGCCGTCCCACTTCGTCGTGGTCCCGTTCACGATCTCCCCGTCGTCGGCGACGTATGTCGTGCCGTCGTAGGTGATGTCCAGGATGGTTCCCGCGTTACCGGTGGCCGTGATGTCGCCATGCCCGGCGACACTGTCGGCCCGCGCCGACGGCGCCAGGACAACCAACACCAGGGCCGCCAACACTGTGGCCGGGTAGGTCGTCAGTCGGTTCACTCTCATCGTTTGTCTCCTCTCCTCGTTTGCCCCGGAGTTTCTGCGCCCGGGGCGTCCTGAAGTGTTTGGTTCTGCTCTTGGACAGTCTTCCTGCGTTTTCGCATCCCTGTGTCTTCCGGGATTCCACTCCAGCCATCCAGTTTCCCCTTCTCGGTTCAGCCGCCGGCGCGGTGACCCCGCGAGAAATCACGGCTGATCCTCGTTGCAGACGCGCCAATAGCCCTGACGCCACCTCATCTCTGGGCAAGGCGGCGTCACGGGGCGGCGCTCCCGCTGGAGGCAATCGCTCCCGTCATTAGGGGAAAGTGGTTTGAATTTGACAGAATCCCCGTAATTCTGGCCAATATTGTACTACAGCGGAGGTGGCGTGTCAACGATAATATTCATGATTAGGTTGCCCGATCTAAGTAACTCTACCACAACTGGAAGCGTTGTTTTTCGCCCCTAGAACCGCCTGGGGTTTCCAGGCACTTGCGAGCATGAAAGCTACCTTTGGCGCCACCCGCAATCAGGGAAGGTGATCCGGGAAGAGAGGTGCGTATGGCAAGGGGGAGGCTTGAAGCGTCCCCTGGTGGTCAGGGGTTCTCCCCAGAAAGGAAAAGGCCCTCAGCCGCTGGGGCTGAGGGCCGGATCAGTCTTCAGAAGGAGCGATCTCTAGCGCTGACGCCGGCGCGCCAGAAGCCCCAGGATGCCAAGGCCTACGAGCGCCATGGTGCCCGGTTCGGGGATGGTGCGGAACGTCAGGTTGTCCAGCCCGCCGGAGCCGGAGAAGTCAACTTCCAGCTTGCGGACGTCATAGGGATCAAATCCCGTATCCTCGAGCGCCGTTGCGCTCCCGCCGGTGCCCAGCCCGGGCTGAGCCAGAAGCGTCGTGAGATCCAGCGTATCCCAACCCTGCGTGCTGGTGTTCTCGCCGGTCCACTCTGACGGCACGTCATAGACCCGTGTAAGGCCGGCGCCGTCAGTGAGCGTCACGTCTGTCTGGCCCCCGCCGTTGATGTCAATCAGGTCGACGCTGATAAGATACGACGGCAGCAAGAAGTCGAAGATGATTGAGCCACCTGCCGCCGAGTCGTCGGGTGTGTCGAATATCCCCGCCACGGTCTGCGCCGGGG
>CAYOGX010000075.1:0-10155 GCA_964403235.1 uncultured Planctomycetales bacterium
ATGGGACGGCCACTGGCAAACCGTCGCCTGAGTGCAACAATCGAGACGTGCACCCGACAGTTTGCCCGTTCGAGATTGCTGTAGATACGTATCTGACATTCGGCTAGCCTACCTGCCGGCCCTGTCATGAAAGTATTCGTCAGTGCAGCATCGGGTGACCTGAGATCCTGTCGCGAGGCGGTCAAGGACGTCTTGCTGCAGGCTGACATTCAGCCCGTGACGCAGGAGGTCTTGCACGCAGACCATCGCAACCTGCCGGAGTTCCTCGATGCGCTGGTGCAGTCGTGTGATGCGGTGGTGTGTCTGGCGGGCAAGGTGTTCGGCGCCGCGCCGGAGGATGAACCGCATCGTTCGCATACCCATCGCGAATACGACTGTGCCCGGCGACTCGGAAAGCCTGTTTTCGTCTTCCTGGCCCATGACGATTTCTATGTCGACGGCGAGCCAGAGCAGCCACAACGCCAGGCCGATTGGCAGCGCGAGCACCGCCAGGCGATCATGGGCGGCGCCTACTGCCGCTCATTCAGTACGCAGCTCGAACTGGAGAAGGAAGTCGGCGTGGCCGTCTGGTCGATTCACAAGTCGGCCGGCCGCATCCCTGTGTTCTTCTACCATCTGCCCCCGACGCCCCCGTTCTTCGTCGGTCGGGCGGACGAGAAGGCCCAACTGCTCAGGGCGATGTCCTCGCGTTGCCCCGGCGTCATTGCGGTGGTCGGCATGGCCGGGCAGGGCAAATCCACCCTCGTCCACCACGTCGTCGCCGCGCGACAGGACGACGTGGCATTCCCCTTCCAGGCGGGGTTCTGGTGCACGGCGGGCCTGGGCGGCTTCAGCTTCGACATGTTCCTCGATGAAGCACTTGCGTGCCTGACCGAGGGGCGGTTCGACAAGAGCGAATCACCCAAGACCCAGCAGCGCGTCCAGCGACTGTTGGGCGAGATACAGCAGCGGCCCGTGCTGATCGTGATCGACGCCATCGAGCGTTGGCTGCGGGGCTGGGAGACCGGCGACGCCGATCACGGTGACGTCGCTGACGAGGACCGCCTGGCCGCATTCGAGGGCCTCGACGGCTTCCTCATGCAGGCCACCGCCCTGGCCAACGGCAGCCACGTCGTCATCACGTCCCGAGCCATGCCGGACGTGCTCGAGGACGCAGACAAGATCGTCATACCCGTTCGCAAGCCGTTGGATTACGACATCGGCCTGCAGGGCCTGGCCCCGGCGGACGCCGTGGCGCTGCTCAAGTCCTACGGGCTGGATGCATCGGACGAGCGGCTCGAGACACTGGCGTCGCAATTGGGCTTCCATCCGCTGGCCATGCGCGTGTTCGGCGGGTACGTGAAGAAGAAGTACGGCGGCGCGTTGGACAAAGCCACGAACCTGACGGCGTGGGACCGGAAGAAGACGCTGGCGAGGCTCTTCGACGAGGTGTACGAACGGCTCCCGGGCGGGGCCGCGTCGCGGCGGTTCCTGGAAGTCGTCTCATGCACCATCGAGGAAGCACCGCTGGACGTCCTCGAAGCCGTGCTCGAACACGACGGCGATGACGATCCGGAATGGGACGCTCGCGACATCGCCCTGATGCTCGCCGACTGGCAGGTGATCAACTTCGACACGCGCAGCGGCGCCGTCGGCATGCACGCGTTGCTGAAGGAGCATTTCGGCAAGCGGCTGGGCGATGCCGACCGCGCCGCGCTGCACCGACGTTTCGCGCAGTGGTATGGCGAGCAACCGATTGCCGAGGCGCCGACCACGCTGGTCGAGGTCAGGACGCGTCTGCTTTCGCTTCGGCATGCACTGGCCGGGGGCGACCTCGACCGGTGCGAGCACGTCGCCTGGGGACAGGTCACGCCGCTGTACTGCCTGGTGGAGTGGCTGGGTGCGTTCGGACATTTCGTGCATGGCGCGGAACTGCTGGAGGAACTCGCCGTCGCGACGACCGGTCGGCTGCGCGCCCGCGTTCGCATCGCGCGAGCGGTGCTGTTGAGGCCCGTCGGCGAACACCACGCGGCGCGAGCCGACCTGGATGAGGCTATCGACATCCTCGGCCCTGCCGAAGCGCCCGACCCGGGAGACGTGCCGGATCTGGCCGGAGCGCTGTCGAATCGCGGGACGGTGTTCCTGGAGCTTGTGCAGTATCCCGAGGCGGTCGCCGACTTCGATCGTGCCCTTGAGTTGCTGGAGGGGCTGCCGGGCGAGGAGGCCGGCGCATTCCAGATCGCCGCCGTGCATGCCAACCGCGCGATGGTCCTGCGCGAGATGGGCTGTATCCGCAGGGCGATCGCGGACTGCTCTGTGGCCATAGAGACGCATCGCACGCGCTTGGAGCCGCTCTACCAAAGACTCAATCCTGACCTGGCGGCGGCGTACTCCAACCGCGGCAACGCGCATCGCGACCTGCACTGCCATGACGACGCGCTGGCGGACTACAGGGCCGCCCTCAACATCCACGCCAATCTTGTGAACATCGGTCAGGAGCAGTTCCGCGGCCCGCAGGCGCTCGGCCACGTCCTTGTCGGGTCCGTACTGCAAGACATACAGCGCCACGCCGAGGCCATCGGCCAACTCGACGAGGCCGTTGCGGCATATCGCGATCTCATTCGTGTCGGCAAGAAGCACTTCGACCCGATGTTGGCCTTCGCGCTGGCACGGCGCGGATGGTCACTGGCTGTCACGGGCAACATCGAAGACGGACTGAACGACAGCACGTCGGCGTGCACGATCTACGGTCGGCTGGCGCAAGCCGGCCGCCGCGACGTGATGGGCCCGCACGCCAACGCCATGCTGGTTGACGCGATAATCCGCTATGCCAAGGGCGACCACGAGGAGGGCATCGCTGCATGGCGTGATGCATTGGCGCGGACGATGGCGCTCGTCGAATCAGGGGAGACCGACCTGCGCGTAATGGTCGTCCGGTACTCTGCCGAGTTGGCCCTCCGGGCGGCGGCGGTGGACCCCGCGTTCGCCGCGGAACGTGTCACTGACGCGCTGGACATCGCTGAGCCGGCAATACGAAGCGACGAACCCACGGAGGGGCTGGAGGCAGAAGCCCGCTACGCGATCCGGCGATTGCGCAGCAACGTGGCGCCGCAACAGCTACCCCTCGATTGGGCGAGGATCGACGAGCTTGAGCGACGGCTGACCGTCAAGGTCGATCACAGGCCTGACAACAGCATGTAAGAAAGTGGGTGAGGCGCCGGAAGAAGCCGTTATAATAGAGTGATCGTGCGATCGTCGGGCGGTGTCGATGTCCGTAGTGATGATGGCCCCTGCGGGAGTGTGAACGATGAGTGAACTGCGAATGGGTCCTGACCGAAGCCCGTCGAGCTACTACCCGAGCGGTGGTCTCAGGTCGAACGGCAGTTCTTTCGAGCACCTCAAGGCAAGCATCAATGCTCTGGTGGCGTCGTTGCCGCTCGAGACACAGCAGGCGATCCGCCAACTGGCCAAGGCCGACCCCGCAACCCGCAACGCCATTCTCGCCAAACTCGACGAGAAGACGGCAACGATGATGAAGACGATCGTCGTCCACCTCTAGACGCCGGCCGCGAACGACCCCCAGAGGAGAAATCATGTCCGGACAGGAACGCCCCGCTCGTTCACCTTCAAGCTACTACGGTTCCCGATCGCGTTCGGGCGGAAGTCAATTGGATATGAAAGCGAAGATCGCGGCGATGCTGAGCGCGATGCCGGCCGAACTCCGCGAGCAGTTTCAGCGGCTTGCCACCGCCGACGAGAAAACGCGCAGTGCGGCCCTGGCCGCCTTCGACGAGAAGACCCGCACGGCCGTCCAGTTGATTCTTCAACACATGGCGTGACGCCTCTGGCGACATATCCTGCGATTGACGCGGCCAAGCGGCTGGTCCATGGACGAATCCGCCGGCGGCGCAGGACGAGATTCGCGGCGTATCAACACGGTGGCCGGTAACCGACGATGAAGGCCCGTGACCTCGAACGTCTGACCGACCTCGCGATGGACTATTCGCTGGCCGTTCGACCGGGCCACATCGTGGTCGTCAGCGGGCCTGACGTCGCGGAGGACTTTCTGCGTCGGCTGTTCGAGGCGGTGCTTGCCCGGGCCGGGCTGCCGGTCATCCGCCTCAGAGGCGATCTCTATCGCCAGACCCTCCTGCACACGACCGGTGACGATCGTGACCGCTGGCTCAACCCGCTGGGCGTGCCTGACGGTTCGCCGATCGACCGGTCACTCGGCATCTGGACCGCCGGACCGCCAGGCTCGGGCGCCTGTGACGCGTCGCCGGCGAGCCCGAACGGTGACGAGCGGGCCCGCCAGGGCGCCTTTCTTCACGCCGCCGCCGAACGGAAACTCCGCTGGCTGGCCCTGTTCTACCCGACACCCGCCGCCGCCCGCGCGGCGACCATGTCCGCCGAAGACTTCACAACGCTCGTGGCCGCCGCGGACATGCTCGACACCCCGGACCCCGCCGCGGCATGGCAGGAGGCCTTCGATCGCCAGCAGCGGCTCTGCACGACGCTCGGCAAAGCCGACACCATCCGGTTCACGACGCCCGAGGGAACCGATCTGACCGTAGGCGTCGCCGGACGCACGTGGATCAACAACGCCGGGCACCGCAATCTGCCTGACGGCGAGATCTTCACCGCTCCGGTTGAGTCCGGCGTCCACGGGACCTTCGTCGCCGACCTGCCCGTGCTCTTTCGCGGGCAAGTCATTCGCGGCGCGCGTCTGGAGTTCAACGGCGGGCGACTCGTTCGCACCGGCGCCGACGAGGGCAGCGCCGCCCTGAGGGATCTTGCGGCCACGGACCCGGGGGCTTCGCGTGTTGGCGAGATCGCCCTGGGCCTCAATCCTCGCCGCACTGCGGCAACAACGATAAGCCTGCTCGACGAGAAGATCGGCGGCACGTTTCACGTGGGCATCGGCGCGGCCTACCCGGAAACGGGCGGCACGAACTCCTCCGTGGTCCACCGCGACTTCATCGCCGACCTGCGCAGAGGGGGCCGCATCGACGTTGACGGCGAGCCATTCGAAATCCGTATCGGCGCGTGACGCCCGGCGGACCCGGCCCAGGGTGAGCGATCCCTGTGGATGGGCCGCATCGCCCACTGCTCCTCAAGCATGCGGACGGCCCTGGCAGTGAGGGCATAACCCGATCTGCGGCCCTCGGCGCGGTCCGGAGAACTGCTGCATGCTCGCGGCGCAGGCGCGGCCTGGACGTCGCGATGGGCCTCAGGCTCGGCGGGCATCGCGGTCTTCGCGCGTGTGTTTGCGGCTTTCCAAATCGCCTTGAGTGCGTTGGCGGCGAACTTCCCGTCGAATCGCCAGACAGGCAGCAGGTTGACAACGGTGTCCCCGCACAAGGCCAGCGACAGGAGCCTCAACCCCCCCGCCAGGGCAGCCGGCAGGGCCATTTGGGCCGCCACGATGTAGGCTATCCCCGCCGACGCCAGCCCGGCCAGGGGACCGGCCAGAGCGAACG
Source organism: uncultured Planctomycetales bacterium (assembly GCA_964403235.1). Lineage (GTDB taxonomy): Bacteria > Planctomycetota > Phycisphaerae > UBA1845 > JAFGLZ01 > JAFGLZ01. The sequence goes on from CAYOGX010000075.1 coordinate 5,460, forward strand.
CCAGGAACCCGACGGTCTGGCGTTCGGCCTGGGTCGCGGTCAGTCTCGTGTACCCGTGCCAGGGCAAGATGTGGGTCCCTTTGATCCTGACGCCCACCAGCTTGCCGACCGCGACGTGGGCCAGTTCGTGGATGACGATGACGACTGTGGATCCCGCCACGCACAACGCCGCCTCCAGCCACAACCCGCAGGCCAGAGCCCCCCCGGCAGCAACCATGCAGCAGACATGATACGACCACTGTCGCCCGCGGCCACGCTCGTTCGTCTTGTCCATGATGCGCTCCTTTCTTCATGGTTCCCAGACACCGACACCGCCGCCCGGCAGCGTCACGATCTATAGAAGACTACGCAGGACACACAACCCGCGACCGGCCGACGCGAGGAAGCCTTCCCCCGCCCACCAAGATAATAGTGCATCAGTTGCTCAGGCGCAACCTGCCCCTCGCGCCGCGCCACAAATGAGGTAAGCTACCGGACCGTGCTGTAAGATGGAGACAGAAACGGTCACCCAGGCAGTGGGCATGGCGCAGTTAGTCTGGCTGGCCTTCGGTCGAATCGTCATGCCCGCGCCTCCGGGTCGGCTTTGAGGGTGATGAGGAAGGGGTTGAACTTCAGGGGTTTGTTGCAGTGGGGGCAGGCCGACAGCAGGCGCGGGTCGTCAAAGGCTGCGGCCGGCAGGTCGAGGCAGGGCGATTGGGCGGGGCCCATATCGCCTGACAGGGCCCGGATGGCCAAGATGATCTCGTCGGCGGGTGCGAACTCGGTGCCGCATGCAGTGCAGCGGCAGGTCGCACGGCCGGACCGCTCGCCTCGGCGTGTGGCCGGACGGATGGAGTTCTCGGGAGGGACGGTAACAGCGGTGAGGATGACAGGGCCGGCGGGAGGGAAATTGACCGGCGCCAGGAAATGCACCTGCCCGTCCGCCGTTCCGTAGACAATGCGCTCGCCGATTGGGGCGATCGCGACGGAACGCGATCGTACCGATGTGGTACGGCCCTCACTGCCCGCGTGGTAGACGGCCAGGCACTCGCCTGTTTCCAGGTCCCAGACCCGCAAGGTCTGGTCCGCACTTGCGGAGACCGCGCGGCGGCCATCGGGGCTCACGCTCACGCTCTCGACCCTTCGGGTGTGGCCTTCGAGGGTGCGCAGGCAGGTGCCCGTTTCCAGATCCCAGACCCGCAGGGTCTTGTCTTCACTGCCGGAGACCGCGCGGCGGCCATCGGGGCTCATGCTCACGCTCTCGACCCCGCCGGTGTGGCCTTCGAGGCTCCGCAGGCAGGCGCCCGTTTCCAGGTCCCAGACCCGCAGGGCCTTGGCCTTGGACCACCAACCGGCGTTGTAACAACCGCCGACGGAGACCGCGCGGCGGCCATCGGGGCTCACGCTCACGCTACAGACCTCGCTGGTGTGACCTTCGAGGGTGCGCAGGCAGGCGCCGGTTTCCAGGTCCCAGACCCGCAGGGTCTTGTCCTTACTGGCGGAGACCGCGCGGCGGCCATCGGGGCTCACGCTCACGCTATAGACCCAGTCTGTGTGGCCTTCGAGGGTGCGCAGGCAGGCGCCGGTTTCCAGGTCCCAAATGCGCAGGGTCTTGTCCCAACCGGCGGAGACCGCGCGGCGGCCATCGGGGCTCACGCTCACGCTACAGACGTAGGTGTGGCCTTCGAGGCTGCGCAGGCAGGCGCCGGTTTCCAGGTCCCAGACCCGCAGGGGCTCGTCAACGCTGGCGGAGACCGCGCGGCGGCCATCGGGGCTCACGCTTACGCTCCTGACCGAGCCGGTGTGGCCTTCGAGGCTGTGCAGGCAGGCACCTGTTTCCAGGTCCCAGACCCGTAGGGTCGTGTCCGACCAACCGCCGGCGGAGACCGCGCGGCGGCCATCGGGGCTCACGCTCACACTGGAGACCCAGTCGGTGTGGCCTTCGAGGCTGCGCAGGCAGGCGCCGGTCTCCAGGTCCCAGACCCGCAGGGTCTCGTCCACACTGGCGGAGACCGCGCGGCAGCCGTCGGGGCTCACGCTCACGCCATAGACATGGTCGGTGTGGCCTTCAAGGGTGCGCAGGCAGGCGCCGGTGTCCAGGTCCCATATCCGCAGCGTCTTATCCGAACTGGCGGAGACCGCGCGGCGGCCATCGGGGCTCACGCTCACGCTACAGACCACCAGGGTGTGGCCTTGGAGGCTGCGCAGGCAGGCGCCGGTTTCCAGGTCCCATATCCGCAGGGTCTTATCCGAACTGCCGGAGACCGCGCGGCGGCCATCGGGGCTCACGCTCACGCTCGAGACCCCGCGAGTGTGGCCCTCGAGGGTGCGCAGGTGAGCGCCCGTTTCCAGATCCCAGACCCGCAGGGTCTTGTCCTCACTTGCGGATACCGCACGGCGGCCATCGGGGCTCACGCTCACGCTCCAGACCACGTGGGTGTGGCCTTCGAGGGTGCGCAGGCAGGCGCCCGTTTCCAGATCCCAGACCCACAGGGCGCTGTCCCGACTGGCGCTGTCCCGACTGGCGTAGTCCCCGCCGGCGGAGACCGCGCGGCGGCCATCGGGGCTCACGCTCACGCTATAGACCATGCTGGTGTGGCCTTCGAGGGTGCGCAGGCAGACGCCCGTTTCCAGATCCCAGACCCGCAGAGTGTAGTCCCCAGTCGCGGAGAAGACGGCGCGGCGGCCATCGGGGCTCACGCTCCCGACCCCGCCGGTGTGGCCTTCGAGGGTGCGCAGGCAGGCGCCCGTTTCCAGGTCCCAGACCCGCAGGGTCTTGTCGTCACCGGTGGAGACCGCGCGGCGGCCATCGGGGCTCACGCTCACTCTCCTGACTGTGCCGGTGTGGCCTTCGAGGGTGCGCAGGCACTGCGGGCGGAACGGCAGGGCCGGGGGGCGGGGCGAACGACGCAGCCACGGCATGTTCCGCGTCTCGAGTATTCGTTCCGCGCCGGCCGATACCGGGCCTTGTTCGGTATCGTTGTAGGCAACGGGCAGCATCTCACCGGGCCAGTCCGTCAGAAGCCCCAGGTGGCCGGAAACAAAGTTGGCGAACTGCCTGAGCCTGGCGGCGCGTTCGGAATGTTCCTCGGACAACGCCGCGTCCTGCCGCGCCCGCAGTTCAGCGGGCAGGAGTGGGTATGCCGGTTCCGGCCAGTCTTCGCCCCGTTCCTGTCGATCATGCCATTCAGATCGCCGCACCGCATATTCCCGCAGCGACTGGTTGTAGCGGCGCATCGCCCCGTCCCGCCGCCAGGTGCGATCCGTCTCTTCGAAGAACTCCGGCAGCACGGCGAGGGCTTCGTTGTAGTCGCGCACCAGGTCGTGGACCAGTCCTGCGGTGCATTTGGCCTCGATGAACAGGAGGTCGGTAAAGAGCGCCACCATGTCGTCCCACCGCTCGGCTCGAAGGCGCTGATGGGGCAGTTCGTTCACCTTGCGGAGGTTGACCATGTGGGGCGCGGGTCCGGGCTGCTTCGCGCTCGCCCTGTGCTCCTCAGACGATTCAAGGAACCACTCCTGGTCGGCGAAGTAGTCGGCCAGCCGCGCGTGGACGGCGCAGGTGTCTGCCTCTGACTCGAAGTACCGCACGCGTGCCGCCTTGAAGAGGTTCCGGTGGTAGAAGTCGACCAGCGAGCCGCGCTGCAGCAGGTAGGGCCGCAACTGGCGAAGCATCACCTGCATGTTGCCGACGAGACGCTTGCGTCGCCCGGTCTCCGCGGTGTCGAGCTGTGTATCCGGCGGGTCGGGCGGGCGCAATGTCCATTGGTCCCCTGCGGTCTTGGCCAGCCGGACGAGGGTCTCCGAAAGCTCCGTTTCCGACAGCCCCATCCGGCTGCACGCGATGAGTTCCAGCGCGGGCCTCACGACATCAAGGCCGACCTCGGCCTCCAGCCGCTCGATGACCTGGGCGAACAGTGCATTGAGCCCCGCCTCGCCTTCGACCTGCGGAAATGACGCGATCTTCTGTTCCAGCAGTTCCCCGCGCGTCCCGAACCGCCCGTATCCGCGCAGTTCCTCGAGTGCAACGATAAGATAGAGCGGGTTTCGCGTCGCCGGGTTGCCCAGCAGCAGTCCGGTCTGGTGCGCGTCCAGCGTCTTGGCCGACAGCGACGGAACCTGCGAGACGATGTCGAACCGCTCGTCGTTCGTCAACGGGGCGACCTTCTCTTCGGGCGTGGCCCGCCGGCGCAATGCATCGAGCGCCTTGACCGGCCTGTCTTCGGCCTCGATGCAACTGACTAGGATATTGACGTTCGCCGGCAGGACCAGCGGCAGCCAGTTCATGTCCTGCGCGCCGCCGTAGTCGTCGAGCTGGTTGACGGCGTCGATGATGAACACCACCTGCTCGTCGGGCGGGACGAGTTTGAGCATCTCGCAGAATGCGGGGATCAGCTTCAGCGGGTCGGTGGGAACATCGTACGGTTGTACCTCTTCCTGCTGGTTTTCCGTCTTGACGGTCTGCGTCAGACCGAACCGTTGGCGGAGTTCGAGGCAGAACCGCCGGAGCATCTGGTGCATGCCGGTCGAGCCTGGGCTGGCGCCGACGAAGTGGGCGAGAACGAACGTATCGCCGTGGTCCGCCGCGAAGTCACGGTCGAGCCGCGCCAGGATCGCCGATTTGCCCGAACCCGACCTGCCGGTCAGCAGGAGCGGCTTGCTCGAATCATCCTCCAGGCGCTCGACCAGCTTCCGGTGGATCTCGTCCCGGCCCACG
>CAYOGX010000076.1:0-10144 GCA_964403235.1 uncultured Planctomycetales bacterium
ACCGGCGGAGGCGAGCGCTGCCCGTCAGGCGGCTTGGCGTGGTAGGCGAGTGATGTCGCTTGGTCTCCGGAGAAGAGAGCCGGCGATGGCCGACAGATGACGGCGGAACGCTCGTGCTTCTCCTATCGGACCGGGGCCCTTCGCGCGGCGGCTTGGTGTCGGCAGCAATCCTCTCCGGCGAACAAGATGCTGGAGGTGGCACGGATTCGGCTATCGCCCGATCGACGGACTGGAAGTCCATCCTACAGGGATCAGCGCTCCCGCGTGTAACTGGGGTCTCGATCACTGGGCCTGCATCTCCGAAAAACGGATCTTCCGCCTCTGATCCGGCAGCAGACTCGGCGCCGCCCGAGCGGCGAGACCACGGTGTCAATGCCGATACTGCCCGTGACCAACAGAGACATGGCTTGCCCCCATCTTCGTCAGCGTCCAACGCGTCCAAGCCCCGAGCCCGCGGGTCGTCACAGGTCCATCGGAAAGCCGTCAAGCTGCTCCGGACCGTCCGGGCCGAGGCGGTAGTTGTGCTCCAGCCGAATGCCCCCCTGCAAGTGAGGGCCGTAAATCCCCGGTTCGAGCGTGAACACGTCGCCCTCCTCGAACACGTGGTCACAGTCGACGATCATTCGTGGCGCCTCGTGCGGTTGCAGGCCGATGCCGTGCCCGGCGTGATGGAAGAAACTGCCGCGGGCCAGGTCGCTCGCGTGCAGCCGCCGCGCCATCTCGGCCCGGACCTCGCCGCCGGTGATGCCCGGCCGGATCAGCATCGACATCTCCTCGAGCGTCCCGTGCACGAGCTGCCAGGCCTCACGCTGCACGTCGGTCGGCTGGCCCACCGCAAAGGTGCGGCACAGGTCGCACGCGTAGCCGTTAAACCGCGGGAAGATGTCGAGGACGTACAGATCGCCCGGCTCGATCGCCCGCGACGTGGGCGGCCCACCGCCGCGATCGGCCCGCTGACCCGTCGCGAAATCGCCCGCCAGCGCGAAGCTGCTCGACAGCGCCTGGACCATCGCCTCATACATGGCCGCATGCACGTCAAGCTCCGTTCGACCCACCGCGATCGCCCGGCGCGCCGCCGCGTAGCCCGCCTCGGTCACCGCGATGCTGGCCCGAATGCACGCCAGCTCGTCCGGGTCCTTGCGCTTGCGAAGTCGCAGCAGGGTCGGACGGAGGTCGACCCAGTCAGCCTGCGCGACGTTCTGGCGGACCACGCCCTCCAGACGCGCCGATAGCATCGACGGCTCGACGAACATCCGCAACGGCGGCTTGACCCGACCGATCGCCTCGCCTAGCAGATCGGCCGCGTCGATCGTCAGGTCGTCCACCAGCTTCGTGACGGAGAACGTCGGATAGGTCAACACGCGATCCGCCGCCACCGGCCCGGCCGCCTCCGGACCGATCAACGTCGTCGCGCCGTCAGACGACAGCAGCAGCACCACCGGCTGATCCGGCTCGACCAGTCGCGCGGTCAGGTAGTAGACGTGCCGGTAGTCCGTCACGACCGCCAGACCGACGCGGCGCTCGGCCATCTGATCGAGCAGACGGCGCTGGCGGCTCTTTGATGAAGCGACGGACAACATGACGCATTCCCCGCGTGCGATGATGAGGCGGCATGATAACGGCAATCGCGCGGTGATGTCCACGCCAAGTGTGCATCAGGACGCCACCCGGGGTGTACCCAAGGAATCGAGGCGTTCGTGTGGCATGGTCAAGGGACGACCCGCAAGGGTCGGACCTTGGCCATGTTGTCAAGGTTGCGGGCAGTCTCACGGGACACCCTATCCCGTTCGCCCGTCGCACATCACAGCACGTGCTTCGGGCGGCTGGCCGTGTTGCGGTCGGTGATGACCTGCCAGTCGGGATGCTCGCGGATCCAGGTCACGGGGTAGTCGTCGCCGGGCTCGCCGAGGACGGCCAGGCGGAGGATCGTGTTGGCCCAGTCCAGATCGGGCACGTCGTTGCGGCAGTACAGGCGGATCTGCCGCGCGGACAGACACTGGGTCATCCCCAAGGTCAACGCATACCGCGGGAAGTTCTCCAGATCGCCGCCGACGTGCGAGCGGATCGCGTTCATCGTGACGGTGAAATCGTTGAGCCGCACGAGGCGTGGGTCCGAATCTTGCACGCCCGGCTCGGGCTCGTTGAAGGCGAGGTGGCCGTGGATGCCGATCCCGCCGAAACAGACCTCCACGCCGCCAGCCGAACGAATCATCTCGTCCAGCCGATCCAGGTTCTGCTCGTCGGGGAAGACGACGTTGGCCGGGTCCGGACGCAGGTCCGCGTCGAGCGCGTCCCAGAACCACCGCATCGCCCCGCGGAAACTCGCCGGATGCGTCTCCGGCACGACGTGCCCGCCCGCGTCGGCGTATTCATCCATGAAGAACAGCGTCGTGCGGGCGAGGCTGATCCGCTCGTTGTTGATGATGTCGCGCAGGGGCGGATACTGGCCCGTCGGTCCGTACGGCACGATCAGGACGGTGGGTTGTCCCACCTCGCTGTTGGCGCGGATCACGGACGCGATCGACTCGGCGAAGTGGGCGTGAAGATCGTCGAGACTGTCCAGGACGATCAGGCGCCCGTCGGCCCGGTCCACCAGCTCCTCGGGGCTCAAGCGGTTCAGTGCGCGGATCTGCTCAGCACGGTTCATGTAATGACCTCACGTGTTGATAGCCCATCACCTCGCCACCGATCAGCGGCTTGGCGTACTCGATGAACGATTCGCTGACGTCCGGACGACGATCCGACAGGAAACCCGCGGGCACGGGCTTCTCCACGTCGGCCACGCGTTCGAGCGGCACGACGTCCGTGCCCCAACGATACGTCCCATGGCGATCGGCCGTCAACGTGACCATCCCGCCGCCTTGGTCGGCGAGCGCCCGTCGAACCGCCTCGCGTCCGACACCCTCGGCCTCGGCGCGGTCGAGCTCGCTGGCGAGGATCGCGCTGGCCCGACCCAGCAGGCCGGGCTTCTCGTAGCGACACCGAATCCCCAATGCCGCCGCCACCTGCTCGCTCAAGACCGCGCCGACGCCGCCCGCCAGCGCGTGGCCGAAGGGGTCCGTCTGCGCGGCGCTGGCCGATTCCGCCACCGGCCGACCGGACGAATCACGCAGACCCTCACTCACCGCGATCACCGCCCAACCGACGGCCTTGACCACACCCTCGACGTCCGCCAGGAACCGGTCTCGATCGAACGGGCGCTCGGGAACATAAATCAGTTGCGGGCCGTCATCGGGCGATTCGCGCGCAAGCGCCGTGGCTGCGCACAGCCAGCCCGTGTTCCGGCCCATCGTCTCGAGGATCGAGACGGGCGTTGGCAGCGATCCTACGTCATAACACAGATCACGCGCCGACTGGGCGAGGTACCGGGCTGCGCTGCCGTAGCCGGGGCAATGATCCGTCTCGGCCAGGTCGTTGTCCACCGTCTTGGGAACCCCGACCACGATGGGCGATCCGTCCGCCTGATGCGATCGTTGGTGCAGCCGCAGGCAGTTGGCCATCGTGTCGTTGCCGCCCGTCCCCAGGAACCAGCGAACGGCTCGGCGACGACAGACGTCCAGGACCTGCGCCGCCTCATCGTCGGACAGCTGGTGCCGGCTGGATCCCAAGGCCGACCCGGGCGAGACGCGAACCGACTCGAGCACGTCGTCCGAGACACGGGCGAGGTCGACGAGATCCTCCGCAAGCACGCCCTGGATGCCATGGACGGCCCCGAGGACCTGGCCGACCTGGCCCGAATCTAACGATTCACGGACCACGCCGTACAGGCTCGCGTTGATCACCGCGGTTGGCCCGCCCCCGTGCACCACCAGCAAGTTTCCGCGTGACGAACCGGCCATGAACGTTGCTACCGCCACTCGCTGAAGAGATCCCAGTCCTGCCCGCGTTCGGCGGCCAGGCGATCGAGGGCCTTGGCGACAGAGCATCCGTCGTGAATGATCCCCGCCACGGCGGTCGCGACGGCACGCGGGTCGTCCCTCTGCACGAACGATACGTTCCGCCCGACCATCACGCCGCGAACGTTCGCGCCTGCCTGCATCCCCTTGTGGAAGTCCGCCAGGATGGGCGTGGGATCCTCCCGTGCCGGCCCGCCCAGCATCAGGATCGGCAGACGCGTCGCTCGGCTCACCTGCTCGTAGCCGTCCGTGTAGGGCAGCTTCAGCCACGTTCGCATCGACGACTCACCCAGGGACGCAGCCGCCCCCGCGTCCTTCGTCAACACCTCGACCGTCTTGAGGACCTCATAGCCGCCCTCGGCCGTTCGACAAACGCTCATCGGCTCGAGGAACGCGTACAGCCCCGCCCGAAGCAGCGCCGTCACCGCCTCCGCACAATCATGGATCGACCGAATCGAGCGCTCGTCTTGCAAATCGAGCCGGTACATCAGCTTGCCCCCCTCGAACCCCAGCCGCCTGAGATGCTCGGCCGAGAAACACGTGAACCGGTCGTCGATCTCGCCGACGAGGCCCGCCTGCCCCCCGCGGTTCATGCACCCGATCAGGACCTTCTCGTCGAGCAGCGCAGGCCCGCCCGCCTTGCGGACCAGGTGGCTGATGATCAGCAGGTCCTCCATGAAATCCGTCGTGCCCATGATGCCGTCGCAGCCGGGCGTCGTCAGCACGCGCAGCGCCCTGGACAGATACGCGTGCCGGTCGCCCATCGCCAGCGGATCGTCGCGGATCGCCGTCACCCGCCGGCCGGGGTGATCGGTCGCCAGGATCATCAACCGTCCGTCGACGGTCAGCTTCGTGCGGCGTTGCCGACGGTCGGCTTCTTTGTAGATGGCCTCGGGATCGTTGATCCGTACGTCCGTGATGGCGTCGAACAACCTGGCGGGCAGGAACCCCGCCGGGTCAAACCGATAGTCCCCGATCTCGTATCGTCCGCTCATTACTCGGCGATCCTCTGTGCGACGTGGATCAGCGGCGGTTCCGCCGCGAGCCTCGTCAATGTGACCTCAATGTTCTCGTGTTCCTGCACGAACGACCCGGGACACCGTCCGGTCACCGGGCCGAACAACGCCCGCCGAAGCACACCCGCGTGCCAGCTCCGCATGAACGTCAGGTGCATCTTCTTGCTCAATAGCAGCTCGTACATGCCCAGGGTCACCGCGCGCTTCGGGATGATCTGCCAGTTTCCACCCGTGCCGCCCATGCACATCTGCGCCTGGCTCTCCCGACAGATCGTCAGGACGCGCGTCCGACTATCGCGGACGGCCCGGTCATCGCACGGGTCGTTCGGTTCCGGCGGGTCGTTGAAGGCGAAGTGGCCCGTCAGGCCCATGCCGCCGTAGCACAGGTCCGCCCCGCCGTGCGACTCGACCAGCGCCGTGGTCCTGGCCGGCTCGTGCGGATCGGGGAAATGCAGGTTGGCCGGGTCGGGCCGCAACCCCGGCTCGAGATTCGCCACCAGCGTGTTCTGGATGAAGTGCCGGAAACTCAGCGGGTGGCCCTGGTCGATGTACTGCCCCTCGTCGTCGACGTACTCGTCCATGTTCATGGTGACCAGGGGCTCGCACGAGACGTGTTCCTCGTTGCAGAGCCTGGCCCAGTACGCGTAGTCCAGCGGTCCGACGGGGGTGATCATCAGGATCGTCCGCCCGGCCTGTCCGGCCGCCTTGATCGCGTCGACGGCCTCCCGCGCGATCCGGCGGTTCAGCTCGTCCACGTCTTCAACGAGGTTGAACCGCCAGGGACGGTGCTCACCGAACTGCTCGAAACGGAGGCTGTAGGGGTCCACAGGCCGCATCCTCACCGCGCCGACGGTCTTGCTGGATGGTCCATCCGCGAATGGGTGCGATGGGCACCGGCGGGGCATTATCACGCCTAGGCACGACCGGGGCAAGGTCGTCATCAGCGCGTGGTGGGATCGCAGTTGACTCGGCCCGTCGTCGTGTCATAGTGTGCTCGCGGCCCGTCTGACAAACGTCTGGTAGCCGCGCTGAGTGATATGCCCATGCCCATCATCGACGTGCACCATCACTGGGTCAACGAGCCGGACTACCTCGACCGGCTGCTGGCGGAGATGGATCGTCTCGAGATCGAGCGGGTCGGCCTGATCGCCCTGGGCAAACCGTTTCAACGGCTGTTCCTGACCCGCCCCGAGCCGGCTGGATGCGCCGACAACGACGCGCTGGAAGGCGTGCTCGCCAAGCGGTCCGACCGCTTCTTCGGATACGGCTTTTTCCGGTTGGGGTCGGACCCGCCCGAATTGGTCGACGCCTTCGCCGACGGCGGCTTCGCGGGCGTGAAGTTCCATATCCCAGCCTGGGACTATGACGACGATCGCTGCTTCGACGTCTATCAACGGGCGGCCGAGCGCGGCCTGGCGTGCCTGTTTCACACGGGCGTCTTCATCCTTCCCGAGCCGCTGCCGGGCCAGCGCCTCAGCTCCGCGCGCTGCCGACCCGTCATGCTCGACCCAATCGCCAACGAGTTCCCCGAGCTGACGATCATCATCACCCATCTTGGCGTTTGCTGGGGCGAGGAGGCGGCGACGCTCTGCCGAATTCATCCCAACATCTACGCCGACCTGTCCGGGAACGTCGACGGCTGGCGACGCGGCAAGCCGGTCGACTGGTTTACCGAAATGCTGTACTGGCCCGAAGCCCACCGCAAGATCCTGTTCGGAAGCGACGTGCACTGCGCCGAGCTGGAAACCACGCTTCGCGACCAGGTCGACCTCTTCACGCAGATGGGCTGGTCGGATGAAAGGATCCAACACGTGCTCTACCATAACGCCCGGACGATCTTCGGCTTTGCGGAGACTTGAGGGCGCGCCCGCGGCGCGATGGGTTGCTTGACGCGCGCGGCAACGTGGAAGGGGAAAGACGTCAGATGCATTGCTGGTGACGCAGTGAAGTCACGCCTCGACGAGTTCGTAGACCTTACCGTGCTGTTTCAGCCAACCGACGTCGCCCGCGGCTGCGTGCCGGGCGATCTCATCCAACAGACGAGCGGTGTCGGCCTCAATAACGGGTTGGTCGGGGTCGTCGGGAGAATACACGACTTCGATAGGGACCTCGACCAGGTATCGTCCTCGCCGAATGGTCTTGGTCTTTTTCTCGCGCCTAAGCTCAGTCATTGCGATTCCTTGCCAATAAAATGGGCTGTCACCAAGAGAGCCTGCGCCATGTGAGGGTCGTAGACCCAGACCACCTTGGCCATCGTGCCGTCAGGCAGGAGTATTTCGATTTCCACCTTGGGGCGGGGCTTCGCCTGTGGAAGCTCCCGGAGCAGCCGGCCTTGTGGCGTTAGGCCGACGACCTGCCAGGTTTCCAGTTCCCTCTCCTCAATGGACTCCTGAGCGTGCCACGTCAATCCCCACCGTCCTTCCCGAATCAGGTCAATGATCCGTGCGTGCAGGCTCCCCATTTGCTTAATCTTAGCTGAGAATGCACCCCAATTCCAGGCTGTCCGGACAAGGACGGCTCGGATGAAAGGACACGGCATGTGCTGTATCATAACGCGCGGGAGATCTTCGGGTTTGCGCACGGATGATGAGACCTACTATGAACGGGAATTCAAAGACGCGCTCGACGCTGACCGAGCTGGAATGCGCCGGCTGCGGAAAGACCTATCCGCCCGATCGACTGTTGAACCTGTGTCCGGCGTGCGACAAGCCGCTGCTGGCGCGGTATGACCTTCAGACCGCAGCCAAGACGCTCACCCGAGACGCCCTGAGGACCCGCCGCACCGATCTGTGGCGGTATGAAGAGGTCCTGCCCGTCCAGAGCGCCGCGGCCGTCATCTGCCTGGGCGAGGGCTGGACGCCGCTGCTGCCCGCCCGGCGGTTGGGCGAGCAGATCGGCTGCGCGAACACGACCATCAAGGACGAGGGCCTGAACCCCACGGGCAGCTTCAAGGCGCGCGGGCTGTGCCTGGCCGTCAGTCGGGCGTACGAGCTGGGGGCCGAACAACTCGCGATCCCCAGTGCCGGCAACGCGGCCGGGGCCATGGCCGCCTACGCCGCCGCCGTCGGACTGCCCGCACACGTCTACATGCCCAGCGACGTCCCGGCGACCTTCCGCGTGGAGTGCGCCGAGCTCGGCGCGAACGTCACGCTGATCGACGGGCTCATCACCGATTGCGGCAAGGTCGTCCGCCAGCGCGCGCAACAAGAAGGTTGGTTCGACGTCAGTACGCTCAAAGAGCCCTACCGCATCGAGGGCAAGAAGACCATGGGCTATGAGCTGGCCGAACAGTTCGACTGGAACCTGCCCGACGTAGTGATTTATCCCACCGGCGGTGGCACCGGACTGATCGGCATGTGGAAGGCGTTCGACGAGATGGAGCGGATGGGCCTGATCGGGCCCAAGCGCCCGCGAATGGTCACGGTGCAGAGCACGGGCTGCGCGCCGATGGTCAAGGCCTTCCACGACGGCAGCGACACGGCCGAGCCCTGGCCCGATGCCAAGACCGTCGCCGACGGGCTTCGCGTGCCGTCTGCGGTGGGCGATTTCCTGATCCTCCGCGCCCTGCGTGAGAGCGGGGGCACGGCCGTCGCGGTGCCGGACGAGGAGATGCTCGAGGCTGCCCGCACTATGGGCGCCACCACCGGCGTCTTCCCGGCCCCCGAGGGTGCGGCTTGTCTAGCCGCCCAGGTCCGGTTGCTCAAAGACGGATGGATCCGACCCGACGAATCGGTCGTCCTGTTCAACACCGGCAGCGGGTTGAAGTACGCCCATTTGTGGGCGTAAGCGCAAAATCAAACGGTGCGCCCGTTGGGGAAAACAAACCCATGTCGAAGGCGACTCTCCGAGTTGCGGCGGCGATAGGCGTACTAGGGGTATTGACAGTGATGCTCCGTGCCCAGGTTTCGCTATTCGCGCCGCACCCTTCCCCGAAGGCTGCTTGGGAGGGCTCAGTCAACCAGCGCATCGCGACGATAGAGCGGCTGTTTCGCGAATGGAAACGGCTGGATGCTCTCGTTCGCAAGGGGCGCCTCGAGGAAACCAGGGAAGAGGAGGAGTTCTGGAAAGCCCTGCTCGAGAGTGCCGACGACATGACAGGCGACGAGCTCCATGCGGCCTTGGGAAACGTCCCGGTGACCGCGCGCGTCAAGTTGTCGAAGGTCACGTGGGAAATTCGAACAGGGGTATTTGTGCTCTGGGAACTCACGGGCGCGTGCGAGTTTCGGGATATTCCGAGGCACCGGCACGTTGAGGAGGCGTTAAAGATCACCAAGCGATATCGCAAATTCCTTTCGGACCGCGCGGACACTCCGCTCCCACAAATCTACCTTGAAGGACTTCAGCGAAACGTGGAGTTGCTGCCCACCGACTACTGTCAAGCGGCATTCGACGTAATCCAGAGCAAGGTCTTCTTCAAGAATGGCGCCATCAGTTCGGGTAGATGGCATGGGTACTTACCAATGCGCGCTGCCAGTCGGGCGCTGATCCACCGGGAGATGAAGAAGTGGCTTAAGGCGAACAAGTCTTCCCTCTTATGGTCCCACGAGCGTGGATGGTTCGCCCGAAAGGGGAATGGAGCTGCTTTCGAGCTGCCCACAATAGTAGTCGCAACTTTGACGGAGGCGCCTGAGATTGTGGGAACGCGGCCGTCGACACGCCGCGCAACGACGGCTCCCTGCATGGTATGGTAGGGGCGCAAGGGAGTACGAGTCTCTCGCCGATGCATGGCCGGGACAACCGGCCCTACTGCTACTACCCCTTGCGGGATAGAATGGGGTAGGGCCAGGTAGCGTTGTCCGTCATTCGTGTCGTGGTGTGGCCTGGGCGCAAGTGTTCGGGGGCGCGACGGTAGGCAGGCCGATGCCCTCCAGATCCGGGATCCAGAAAGGTCTAGTTCTGGCGGCCTTTCTCGCTGTCGCGACAGCCCTTCTCTTCCGCGTCTATTGGAAATGGTCCTCTGGTCCGGGAGGGAGCGGGATCGTTCCGTGGAAGTTCTCGAACTGCTTCGTCAACAGGTCTGGGCTCTTGGCAATAGTGGGTGCAGGCGCGCTGTCATTGCTGATCGGGTATCAGGCCATCAAGGAGGTCTTCACACGAATTGCCCCTGGGCTATTCGCCAAACTCATTCTAGCCATAGCGGGGGTGAACGGTCTTGTCGGGCTCACCACCCTCGGTCCGTTTGTGGTCCGACACGGCATGGCGGGATGGGACAGCAGTGACTATCTGAAAGTG
>CAYOGX010000077.1:0-10133 GCA_964403235.1 uncultured Planctomycetales bacterium
GCTTGCTTCGTAGCCGGTGTCGTGGGTGGAGGATTCGTATGAGGATTTCGCCGACGGACATCTGGACGCGTCCGGGCAGAACCTCTACGTCAGCCGCGACGGCAAGGTCCGCACGATCCACCGGTTCGACCTCAACGGCGACGGGTACCTGGACCTGATCTTCAACAGCACGCACGACGAGTACAGCTTCATACCGGCTGCGATGTGTACGGTCGGGCGGGGCCGACAGATCCACCAATCGCCGCTTGCGGTGGAGGGCAGCAGCCGCGTCGCCATGGCCGATCTGAACGGCGATGGCTGGCCCGATCTGGTGTTCTGTCCGAACCCCAGCGGGATCCAGAACCCGCGGCGCCTGATGACCGTCATCTACGGCGGGCCGGACGGCTGGCCGGCGCGACGCAGCAACGGCATCCTGCCGGTGCGGGCGGCCAAGGCCGTGGCCATCGCCGACCTGAACCGCGACGGCTGGCCCGACATCGCCGTCCTCAACGGCGAGGCCTGGCTGCGTGATCAGCCGCCGGGCCGAATCGTTCGCATCTACTGGGGCGGCGAGCACGGGTTCCTGCTCGGCCGGCGTCAGGATCTTGGTGTGCCCGGGGCGGTGGATCTGGCCGGGGCCGATCTCGACGGTGACGGGGCTGGTGATCTGGCGGTGCTGACGGGGCACAAGAAGATCCGAATCTTCTGGTCGAAGACCGCCAAGCAGACGCCGACGGCGTTCGACCCCACCGACGTGGCGCTCCCGGGCGATGGCGCACAATCCCTGGCGGCCGCCGACTGCGACGGCGACGGGCGATGCGACCTGCTCACCGGCACGAGCAAGCAACTCCTCTACATCGTGCACGGCCGGGCCGGCCGCGCCTGGGCGAAACCCGTTTCGCTCAAGGCGTTTGACGCATCACACGTGGCCGTCGGGGATCTCGACGGCGACGGCCGGCCCGACCTGGCACTGACCAGGCTGTCGCTCGCGCTGGCGGCCGGCGGCGAGATCACCGGGGCCGGCAAGGACGTGGGCGACGTCGTACGGGTCCTGTGGGGGGATGCGGCGGGGTTCTCGGCCGGCCGGTCGACGAACCTGGCCGTCGGATTCGCGTCCGCCTCGGCCATCGGCGACCTCGACGGCGACGGACACGTCGACCTCGCGGTCGCGGTGTACCAAGGGGCTGAGACGTTCGCGACCGAGTCGGTGGTCTTCTTCGGGCGGGGACAACGACGATTCGAGCGCGGCAGGCAGGGCATCCGCACCGAGGGCGCCAGCGACGTGGCCATCGCGCCGCCGAGGGGCAAGCTCCCGGCCCGGGCCGTCTTCTGCAACGAGCGTGGCGGGCACCTTCGCGAGGCGGTGCCGCTCATGGCCTACTGGGGTGGGCCGAAGGGATTCGATCCCAAGCGACGGTGGCTGATCCCGTTCGCCGGCGGCTACGAGTCGAGCGCCGCCGACCTGAACGCCGACGGCTGGCTCGACCTGGTGGCGATGAACTCGGGCCACGGCGGCCGGGCCGAGGGTGACGCGGCCAAGTACCAGGGCGCCAACATCTTCTGGGGCGGGCCCGCGGGGTTCGACCTCGAGAAGCGGCGGACCGTCCTGGCGCATTACGGCCTGTGGGCCAGCAACATCGCCGACCTGAACCGCGACGGCTGGCTCGACCTGGTCCTCGGCTCGTTCGGGACCGATGCCGAGGGGCAGCCGGAACACGTGATCGTCTACTATGGCTCGGCCAACGGTTTCGACAGCTCGCGACGGGCCCTGATCCCGTCCCCGGGCCGATCGGGCGGGTGCGCCGTGGCCGACTTCAATCGGGACGAGTGGCTTGACGTCGCCGTCACCTCGTACGGGGCCGATCGCGTGCGGATCTACTGGGGTGGTCCGAGGGGCTTCGACGCGGCCCGGCAGGGCCGGTTGGACGTGCCCAGCCCGATCGGACTGGAGACGGCCGACCTCAACGCCGACGGGCGGCTCGACCTGATCGTCGGCAGCTACCGCGACAATCTTGCCGAGCACCACGACACCGGCACGGTCATGTTCTGGGGCAGTGGCGAGGGTTTCAGGCCGTGGGACGCCCAGCGGCTGCCGGGCTTCACGGCTGTAGGCCACACCGTGGCTGACTTCGACGGCGACGGACACCTGGACCTGTTCACGCCCCACTATCACGGGGACGTGACGCGAGAATCGATGCCTTGTTATCTCTACTGGGGTGGCCCGGAAGGATTCGGTACGCGTCGCCGGACGATTCTAGTTTGCGATTCGGCCGACGATGCCCTGGCTGGCGATTTCGATCGCGATGGTAAGCTCGACCTGGCGGTCGTGTGCCACACGGTGGACGGCAATCACTACACGGTCTCGCGGGTCTTCTACAATGACGGGCGGCGGTTCGCCAACCCGCGACAGACCTTGCTGCCGACGCACGGTGCCCACTGGATGTGGCTCCAGGACATGGGTCACATCTACGACCGCGCTTGGCGGCAGCGTTACGATTCGTCCGTGTTTCGGTGGGATCGGGCGGTCAAGAGGGGCAAGCTGACGTGCAAGGCGGACATGCCCAAAGGCACGAAGCTGACGTTCACCGTTCGCTCCGCGCCCCGCGAATCCGATCTCGCAAAGCAGACCTGGCGGCCCATCGAGTCGGGCGCGTTCTCGCTCGAGCCGGCCGATCGATGCCTGCAATACCGCGCGGTGTTCGTGTCCGACAACGGCGACCGGTATCCCGTCCTGGATCGCGTCGCGATCGACCTGCGCTCAGATTGAGGCCGACATGATCGTCGTATTCACACTGGCGATTCTCTTGGGATCGTCCGCAGCCCAGGCGGCTGAGAACCTGCTGAGCAACGGCGGGTTCGAGGCGGGGATCGAGGCGTGGCGGTTCGGGTGTCTGCGAGGGGTGTCGGGCAATCCCTATGCGCCGTCGACGCACGCGAAGGTCGCGCTGGACGCCAAGACGTTCGTCGAAGGCAAGCAGTCGGCGCGGTTCGCGTCGGACCTGGCCCACGACAAGACCGACCCGCGGGCGGTGCTCGAGCAGAAGATCCCCAAGCTGCCGCCCGGCTGCTATCGGCTGAGCGTGCGGTATCGGATCGGGGCCAAGCCCGGCGAGGGGTTCGGCCTGGTCATTATCGATTGGACCGGCACGGGGACGAGGCAACGCCGCCTGTCGCCGACGCCGGGCAAGAAGCCGGGTTGGCGCGACGTCCAGATGGTGTTCCGGTTGCTGCCCCCCGCCCGGTCGTGGCGGGTCCTGTTGTACCTCAAGGGCAAGGGCACGCTGTGGTATGACGACGCGCGTCTGGTCCGCATCAGCGAGCAGCAATACACCGAGGCCACCAAGCTCGGGCCCCGCGATTATCACATCGAAACGCCGCTGGTGGCGGCGGGCAAGCCGCGGGCCGTGATCGTCTCAAGCGGCCGTCGACGTGCGTACGACGTGGTCGCCAAGGAGGTCCAGGCCCGGATCAAGCAGTTGACCGGCGTCGAACCGCGCGTCATCGACGCGGAGCAGACCACCGCGGCGGACGTTCTGGCCGACACGAACGCCATCGTCCTGGGCAATCTGGTCACCAGCCGGTTCGTCGAAACGCTGTACTGGGAATGGTACACGCTGCTGGACCTGTGGTATCCCGGCCCGGGGGGGCACGTTCTGCGGACGCTCCACGATCCGTATGGGACGGGCAAGAACGTGATCCTGCTGGGCGGCAGTGACGATCACGGCGTGACCGAGGCGGCCGGGGCGTTCTGCGTCGCGTTGACCGAGGCCAAGGCTGCCACATCGGGCGGGGACCTGGCGGTCGGCCGACTGATGGACATCCGGCTCGGCGCGGGACACGAGATGCCGCCCAAGGGCGAGTGGGTCGACCCGCGACTCCGGATCTTCAACGCGAATCTGAAGCTGCCGATGGGTTACACCGACGCGAGCCGCGCGGGGCTGATCTACCACTACAACGGCGACGAGGAAGCGGCCAAGCGCTTCAGGAAGTTGGCTCTCGAGACTGCCGTGCTGTCCAACACGGACCACTACAAGACGCACATGCACGCGGTCGTCTGGGACCTGATCGAGGCCAGCCCGGTGTTCAGCGACGACGATCGGCGGAAGATCAGCGAGAAGCTGCTGACCCACGCGCGGGGCCGGGACGGCACGGCCGGGATCGGCAAGCTCCGCGGCTATCACAGCCGTCCGCGACTGCTCGACCGGCACGCGTCGATGCAGGCGATCTGTACGCTGACGGCCAGCCGATACTTCGGCAAGTACTGGCCGTCGGACGAGTGGGACGAGAACCTGCGGGTCGTGCGGGCGTTCTTCGACCGGCAGATGACGACGGGCAAGGGCGACAGCGATCTGGGTGGGCGCGGGCTGTACAGCTACTTCGAGTGCGCGTTGATCCCGGCGTTGCTGCTGCGCGACAGGCGGCTCATCGACAGCGGCGCGATGCGGCACTTCGCCGAGCTGTGCCTGATGCACTGCGACAATACCGGCTACATGCCGAGCTCCGGGCAGAACTCCTATGACAGCTATCCGACGTACACGTTCCAGAAGCCCGCGGCGTTGCTCAACGACGGCGGCTTCCTGGCCACGATGAAACGCCGCGAAGAGGCCGAGCGGATCGGCGGGTTCTGTGACACCACGATGGAATTCACCGCGGGCCAGGCCTGGGCCACCGGCGTCGAGCCCACAACGATGGACAAGATGATCGGCGTGTATCACCTGCCGCTGACCGAGCTGGAACACCGGGTCCGCGGCCGGTCGATCCCGATCGATAAGTCGTTCGACAAGCTGACGATGCGGACGGGGTTCGGGCGAGACGATCAGTACCTTCTGCTTGACGGAGTGCACGGCGGGCCGGGCGGCAAGCCCTGGCCCGACATCAACAGCATCGTCTGCTTCGGACAAAACGGGCGGACCTTCCTGGTCAGCGACCTCGGTGGGCAGAACCCGGTCAATCACAACGTCGTGACCGTGTGTAAGGACGGCTACGGCGCGGCGGCCGGCCTGGTGGCGTCGCTGGAGGCGAGTGCTGACCTGCCGGCGTTTGGCTACAGCCACAGCCGGGCGGGCAAGTACGTCTTCTCGTCGTGGGATCGGCACCTCTTCTGGCGGAAGGGCAAATGGCTTGTCGTCCTGGACCGCCTCGTCGCCACCGACGCCGGCCGATACGCGTTCGAGTGCCAGTGGCGGTCCATCGGTGAGCCGCGGCAGATCGCGTCGGACTTCACGTGCACCGTCTGGGACCGGGCCAAACCCAACGCGCCCCGCGACATGCTGAACATCAAGAACGCCGAGAAGCTGCCGCTGCGCTTCAGTGAGCAGACGTCCGGTTTGTTCGGCGGGCCAGACAACCGGCGATGGGCGCACTACTGTCAGCGAAAGGTCATCAACCGTCTGCGTCAGACCGCCAACAAGGGGATGAAACCCGGTGATGAACAGGTCTTCACGAATCTGGTCTACGTCGGCGGCGACCACACGAAGGCCGACTACGATATCATCAAGATCGACGACCACGTGGCGGCGATCACGGGCAGCGAATTGGCCTGCGTGGGGCTGATCACGGAGGGCGTTTTCGAATGGGACGAGGTCAAGATCGCCGGGCAGGCATTTTGCATCGCGCCGAATCGCATTGCCGTGGTCGGCGCGACGCGCGTCGAGGCGCCGGAGATCGACGTGCAGGCGTCCGCGGCCTGCAACATCGATCTGGATCTGCTCAGCGGCCGGGTGACGGTCGAATCCGCCCGGCCCGTGACGGTGACGGCGAACGGCGTGCCGCAGGATGTCCCGACGGGCACGCGTGCGTTCAACCTCCAGTGTCACACGGACGAGTTGATGGCCGCGCTGGCCGCGCGGATCAAGCGCGAGGCGGAAACCGCGAGTGCTTCAAAACGGCCGGTAACGCGGACGACGGCGCCAAGACTACGCACGATTGCAGCCGCATGGACGTTCGACGCCGGCACGGAGATCCTTGGTCTGCACGCCAGCGACGTAGACGGTGACGGGCAGATCGAGACGCTATTGGGCCTGGCGGATGGCCGAGCGGTCTGCCTCGATGCACAAGGCAGGCCGCGATGGACGTTCAAGGCCGGCGCACCCGTGCGGGCACTGACCCATGCCACCGTCGATGCCGGACCGGCCGTCATCGTCGGTTCCGACGACGAACACGTCTACGCCCTCAGCCCGGACGGCAGCAAGGTGCTGTGGAAATACAAGTGCCGCCTGCCGAAGTTGCTGTACACCTGGTGGACGACGGACCTCAAGGCCAAGCTCCAGGTTATCCTGACCGACGACGTCGACGGCGACGGTAAGGTCGAGATCCTCTGCGGCACGGGCGGCGGCTGCGTCGAGACGATCGACAGCGCCGGCAAACAGAAATGGCTGGCCCAGATCCAGTGGGGCATCCCCGATCGCCTGGCCATCGTGCCCATGCCGGACGGGACCAAGACGCTGCTGGTGGACAACGGCTACTCGTCGTGCGGCAGCAGGACGTGGCGGCTGGCCGCGGACGGCAAGCTGCTCAGTGCCGATGCCTGCCCCACCGGGCGGGGCAGTTGGGACATGACGGCCATTCCCGGCCTGACGGTGGTCGACTTGGACGGCCGCGGGAACCCCGAGGTCCTCATCGGGCGCAAGGGCGCGCATAACGAGGTCGGCGTCTACGACGCCGTGACGGGCCAGCGGAGATGGCTGCACACGCTGGGCGATTCGGCCGACGCCCTCGAGGCGCTGGACGTCAACGGGGACGGGGTCAAGGAGGTCATCGTCGGCTCGCCGTCGGGCTGGCTGTGTGCGTTCGACGTAGCGGGCAAGCAGGTCTGGGCGACGCAGATGCCGCACGAGGTCGCCGCCGTCGTCACTGCCGGCAACGGCGGCGCCCTATTGGTCGCGTGCGCGGACGAGACGGTCTATCGAGTCGGCCGCGACGGACAGATCCGGGCGAGGCGTGCATTGAAGGGCCGGCCGTTGCGGTACTTCGTCGGCGCGGGCCACCAACGGATCATCGGCGACTCGGCCGGGCACGTCGTTGCGCTCAGGCCGTAGCCTTGCGTCCCTGATCCGGCAGCGTCGGTCGAGACGGGGCCCGTTCCCATCCTGAGCTGCTTGCAGAAGTGTTTGAACAGATGAGAAGGTTGGGTGGCCCACCTCTTCAGAGGTGGGGGACACGAATTCGAGCGGGGATTCGCGTCCCCCACGGCTAAAGCCATGGGGCACCCGGGCCGGCTCTGTTCCGTACGTCGGTGCACCCGAACAATCATCCGTGTCGCGACACTACTGGGTGCCCCGGGTCGTGGGGTGTCGCGAGAAGACGTCGAGGTACTGTTCCGGTGTGATGTCGTATTTCTTGCAGAACGCCCGGTCGAGCACGTCGCGCGGATCGCCCGCGTGCGCGTTGCCCTCGTTGTAGATCCAGTACCCCAACGCGCAGTCGCGCGCGATCCGTAGCTGCTCGTCGAGGTACTTGGGCAGGTAGTTCGGCTTGCGCAGACGCGTATTCCACGGTGCAAAGCCGGGCAGCACGCGGGTCGCGAACGGATAGGCCCGGTGCGCCTTCGCGACGTACTCGTTCATCCGAACGAACCACCGCCGCGTCCACTCGGGGTATTCGCTCTCGATCTCGCCCTTGCCCGCGCCGTAGGTCCGTTCGGTGGCGATCCAGATCTCGATGCCGGCGTCGAAGATGCCCTTGAGCCACCAGATGTTGCCCTGTCGGCAGTCGTCCTTGCCGGCGTACATCCGGGCTTCGTAGACCTGCATCAACGGACAACCCCAGACGTCCTTGATCACCCGCCCGAATTCCAGCCCGCGCTGGTAGTACATCCCCGCCGGGCCGAACTCGTCGGCGAACGTCCAGGCGTCGACGTGGTCGGCCCCGTCCTTGTACTTCTGCTTGGCCGCGTCCGTCACGCCGCCGTAGTCCTCCGCGTCGAGGACCAGCCCGCGGAACCCCAGCGCGCGGGCCCTGGCGTAGATTTGACGCGCCTGGCGGCAGGTCGTCAGCCACTTCAGATCGTCACGCAGGTCCTCGGGTCCGTTGACCATCTGCGTGAAGGCCTCGTGTTCGCCCAGCCAGTACCGAATGCCGCGTTTCTTGAACGCCGTCAGCGCGCCGGAGTCCACCCAGATCCCGAAGCCCGAGTTGTGGTTGGTCTGCGGAAACGCCGTTTCGACGTAGTCCAGCCACAGATCCGTCACGCCGAGGTCGCGGTCGAGGTAGTCGAGCTTGTCGAGGAAATCGCGCTGGACGTCGCTGGACCAACACATCAGGTGGCGCTCGGGGCGGTTCGGACGCCCGAAGAACTCGACCTCGCCGATCGCCCCGGTCGCACCGCCGCCGGCGAACGCGATGCATACGTAGCGGCCGACGGACGGCATGAGGGGGATTTGAACGGCGTCGCCTCCCCGCCACATCGGCAGGTTGACGCAGCGACCGAGCAGCCCGCGGAGGTGGTCGGCGTCCGGGCCGACCGAGATCTCCCTGACCCAGACCACACGATCGGCCTGGCCGTTGGTCACGCGGACCGACGTGATCACACAAGGTTGCCCCAAGTCGATCAGCAGCGACGCGCCGCCGTTGGCCCATTGGAACGTGAACGCCGTCTTGGGATCCCCGTCGAGGGCGCGCTCGGGATGCGCGAACGACTTGCTGGCCGCTGCCGCCCGCACCAGGCGCACGTCCGGGAGTCTATTCAGCAACATCTCCGAATCGGTGCCGCCCGGGGCTTTCTCGGCGCCCGGCGCGGGACAGGACAACGCCAACAGACACGATATGACGAGCCGTCGCACCATGTGCCGTTCGTTTTGCGTCCGCTTGGCAGACGCGATCCTATCCGTCCCCCAGCGCGCTAGGCTACGGATGCGGCTGCCCGGCCTTGGGCAGCCCTTTGGCGGTCGCGTCGGGTCCGAGTCGGACGTGATAGCCCGCGCCGGGGGCCGGCTGGTCGCCGTAGTAACGGCGCGTGATCTTCGTCTGCCCGACGATCGAGGCCGTTATCATGATCACGCCGATCACGACCGTCGCAACCAGTAGCCACCCGTATCTCATGGTCGGCAGCAGCGGGCCCGATCGCACCTTCCGGGCCAAGACCAAGATGAGCACCGTGCACAGGATGCCGTTGACGATGATCACGCCCTCGGTGATCAGTCGCTGGGGGGCAAACCCCGGGATGGCCCGCATCAGGTTCCCGATCACCACCACCCACAGGAAGACGAGATAGAACACCTGCCCCTTGCCGACCCAACGTTCCGGGATGACCGCCAGCGGCCGACGCAGGTGCACCACGGCCAGCAACGTGAAGGCGAGCGCCGCAGCCAAGTACCCGATGCTGAACCACCAGTAGGCGTGGCGCCCGTACATCATCTCAGCCACGGCCCCGTGCTCCACCCACGTCCCGACGTTCTTGACCAGGTTGACGTAGGTCAGCGCGAGCACCACGAAGCCGACGCAGAACGGTTCGGTCCACCGGCGGCACGGAGGATCATCGCTGACGCGTTCGGTGCGCGACGCGAGGACGCCCATCGCCACGGCGATCCCGAGCCCGTTGATGAAGCCGTACGTCTGCTCGAGGACGCTGTGCCAGTTGGTCTGGAGCCCGGTCATCAGGGCCAGCAGTTTGATTACCTGGGCCGTCGCGAAGCCGAACCCACCGATGAACCCCGAGATCAAAGCGGCCAGCGCGACCGACGCGAGTCCGTTGCGGCCGCAGAAGACCAAGATCCCGATCGTCATACCGAGCACACCGGCCCAGTTGTCGCTCCGCGGCGGCGTCATCCTGAACTCGAAGCCGAGGTACTTCGTGGACACGTAGTTGACGGCCAGGAACACCCCGAAACCCGCCCACCACCCGATGGCCGAATGCAGCACCAGCGACGTCCCCAGACAGATTTGCCGCCGGATGCCCGCGTAGATCAGGACGGCCGGGATGGCCAACAGCGCCGCCAGCCAGTCGGTGTCGTACCAGTAAATCCACTCCTCGTGGCGAGACGCTCCGTCGTCCACCTCCATCCACCACATGGCGATGTCCTGCACCGTCCAGGCGATGAAGACCGCGATGATGGGCCCGATCAGTTGGGTCAGCCGATTCCGATCCAGGCAGGCCGGAGCGGCCGTACCCGCGCCGCCGATCGCGCCCCAGAGGAAACCAATGGCGAACAGGCACG
>CAYOGX010000078.1:0-10120 GCA_964403235.1 uncultured Planctomycetales bacterium
GCGAGGCTAGCGATTAGGAGGAGGGCAGCGTGAATATGCGCATTCCTCTGAAGAGATGGGCCACCCAACCTTCTCATCTGTTCAGACATTTCTGAAAGCAGCCTAGCGCCATCATCCTGCCAAACGCCTCGGGATGGAGGGGCGCACCGGCGGCATTTTCTTGTCACAAATGAGTTGCGTGCGCGTTTATATTGAGGTTGCACCGTTGTCCGCCCCTTGAACAGGAGGGCCGTGCCCGTGAGGTCATCGGCCAGCTCGTCCAGTACCTCCCCCGAAGCGGCGGACGCCGCCGAGACACCGAACGCAGCCCTCGGGCTCCTGTCCGACGGATTCGATCAGCACTACGCCAAGGTGTTCCGCTGCCTGCTCCATCGCTTCTTCGACAAGGAACTGGCGGAGGAGCTGACGGCCGAAACGTTCTGCAAAGCCGCTTCCGCGACGATGCGGGCCAATTGCAGTTCTGGCTGCTCCGCACGGCCACCAATCTGGCCAATACCCACGGTCGCAGGACGCGCTGGTGGCGGCAGTTGATGGGATTGATTGCGATGACCCGATCGACCGAGACGCATTCCAATCCCGCGGCCGACGTTGCCGACGCATTCCACACGGCGGTGTCTACGGCACGGTGCGGTACAGGCTCTCGGACGGCCGGACGGTGGGTATCACGGAATGGGTGCCGAGCGGAGTCATCTCTCCAGACGGCAAATGGGTCGTCATGCCCGAGACGCAAGAACGCGTCGAGATTCAGGGACCCTAGGTCACGCCGGATCAGAACACGCAAGCGCAGGCGCCCGGGTCTGGTCTCGTGATTCAGGCGATGCCTGATCACCACCACTCCCGGGTCCGCTTATGCCGCCATGGCAGGTGCGAGCGCCGAACCGCGTGGTCGTTTCGGAGCGACAGACGGCCCCAAGCGGACCCGCAAACGGGCCTCTCGGGCCCAGGCGCCGGCCCGCTGGCGACCCTGAGATGCGTCTTACCCAAGGCACCCCCGCCTCAAACGGCCCCCTGGTGCTGCACAACCCGGCGCGATGGGCGGGCGAACGGCGACTATCCCCACAGGTGTGCCAGAATCTGCCTGATTCCTGACGCAGGATGACCCCCGGAGCTTGATCGGCCCCCCTTTCTCCGAATACTGTACCGAAACAAGGGGTACCGAAGGACCTGCCGTCATGTTGGCTCGACTTCACAGTGTGGCGTTGTTGGGCATTGAGGCGATCGCCTGCGAGGTGGAGGTGGACGTGGCCGAGCGCGGCTTCGCCGCCACCACCATCGTTGGTCTGCCCGACGCCGCCGTCAAGGAAAGCACCGAACGCGTCCAGACGTCTCTGCTCAATTGCGGGTACAAGATCCCGCGCCACCGGTCAGTCATCAACCTCGCGCCGGCGGATATCAAGAAGGAGGGCCCGGCGTTCGATCTGCCCATCGCCCTCGGCGTGATGATTGCGGGCGGGCTGATCGAGAGCGACCGGACCGACGCCTACCTGGTGGCGGGTGAGCTGGCGCTGGACGGTCGCGTCCGGCCGATCAAGGGCGCGCTGTCGATGGCGTTGCTCGCGGTGGAGCGGGGGATGCGCGGCGTGATCCTCCCGCGTGAGAACGCCAACGAGGCCGCCGTCGTCCGCGAGCTCGACGTGCTGCCGGTGGCCAATCTGACCGAGGCTGTCGGATTCCTCACCGGTGAGCTCGAGCTGGAGCCGACCGAGATCGACCTGGACCAGGTCTTCACCGAGCAGAGCGTCTACGACGTCGACTTTGCCGACGTCCGCGGCCAGGAACACGCCAAGCGGGCGTTGACGGTCGCCGCCGGCGGCGGACACAACGTCTTGCTCATCGGTCCGCCCGGGTCGGGCAAGACGATGCTGTGCAAGCGGCTGCCAACCGTCCTGCCGCCGCTGACGCTGGCCGAGTCCCTCGAGACCACGCGGATCTACAGCTCGGCCGGCCAGCTCGCGCCGGGTCAGTCGCTGCTGGCCCGACGCCCGGTGCGCTCCCCGCATCACTCCGCCAGCGGGCCCGCGTTGGTTGGCGGCGGGACCATTCCGAAGGCCGGCGAGATCTCGCTGGCCCATCACGGCATCCTGTTCCTCGACGAGTTCCCCGAGTTCCCCCGCAGCATCCTCGAGACGCTCCGTCAACCGATCGAGGACGGCGTGGTCAATATCTCGCGGGCCTACGGTTCGGTCACGTTTCCGGCCAAGTTCATGATGGTCGCCGCGATGAACCCCTGCCCCTGCGGCTACTTCACCGACCCCCGCCGCCCATGCAAGTGCACGCCCCCGCAGATTGACCGCTACCTGGCCAGGATCAGCGGCCCACTGCTTGATCGGATCGACATCCACCTGGAAGTTCCCGCCGTCCCCTACCGCGAGCTCCGCAGTCGTCACGATGGCACCAGCAGCGAGCAGATGCGCGACCAGGTGATGCGTGCCCGCCAGATCCAGCGCGAGCGGTACGGCCAAGACTCGACGCTCCTCAACGCCCGCCTGACCGGCCGCCAACTCAAGCGGCACGCCCAACTCGACGACGCCGGCGAGGCGATGCTGCGGCAGGCGGTCACCGAGCTCGGCCTGAGCGCCCGCGCCCACGACAAGATCCTGAGAATCGCCCGCACCGCCGCCGACCTGGCCGGCGAAGACAACATCAGACCCGACCACGTCGCCGAGGCCATCCAATACCGACGGCTCGATCGGCGGTTGTGAAGAATAGGCTTCAGACTTCAGACCTCAGGCTTCAGGTGCTGGTGGGCAGAGGGACTCGATGCGAGATTACACGAAATTGCGGGCGTTTGAGCTCGCCGACGAATTGGCGTTGTTGGTCTACCGGGCGACCGCGAGCTTTCCGCGTCACGAGCAGTTCGGCCTGACCCAGCAACTCCGCCGAGCGGCGGTGTCATGTCCCTCCAACATCGTCGAGGGGTGTGCACGGCATTCACTCAATGACTACCTGCGATTCCTGGACATGCCCTACGGCTCTGTCTGCGAGGTCCAATGCCAAGTCTCGCTGGCCGAACGACTCAACTACCTGTCGGGGCAAAACGCCCAGCCGCTGGCCGCCGCCTGTCGGGAAACAGCCAAAGTCCTCAACGGCCTGATCCGCTCGCTGCGTCGCCCCTCGCCTAAAGCCTGAAGTCTGACGCCTCAGGCCTGAAGTCTGACGCCTGAAGACCACGCGGTCCACGTCGCCGAGGCCATCCAATACCGACGGCTCGATCGGCGTCTGTGATTGTCGGTCGCAGGACAACGTGCGGATGGATCAAGACGGTGGGTCAGGCGACATAGGCCGATGGACATGGGGATGAACGAGGTGATGATTGAGCCGTAGCTCATCCCGAGCCAGGGCCAGCGCCGTCGTCGGACTATGCCCCGCCGTGCAAACGCCGCCGCGAGACGAACCGACTCATCACCAGCAAGGAGAACGACACGCCCAGCATCATCCCCGCCCCTTCGCCGCACGGGGGGTCAAACACGGGCACCACCTCGCGGTCGGCCATCGTTACGGTCGTCATCGTTCGGTTGCTGTCCTTGTGGGCAGAATCCTCCTGGCTGGGGCATTTCAAGTGGCAGAGTTTCCAGTGCCTCAACCACTTACGCTCGATGTTGCTCAAATACAGACACAAGACCTGGGCCAGCACCCACCCGTCCCGTATAATGAGGACGGGGCGAGTAACGCAAAAAACTAAGGGGTAACCCGATGACGGCCTGGGCGACTCTCGGTGTGGGGGTGACCATGGTGCTGTTCTCCTGCTCAAGCGGTGAGGCGGCCGCGCCCAGCTTCCAAGGGGTGGGCGACCTCCCGGGGGGCAGCTTCTACAGCCTCGCTTTGGACGTGTCTGGCGACGGGTTGGTTGTTGTGGGAACTAGCGTCGTCTCAGGCTCCTACCCGTATGATCCTCAGTTTGGGGCGTTCCGCTGGGAGAACGGCGTGATGACCGCCCTGGGCGACCTGCCGGGGGGGATTTTTGAAAGCATGGCTTGGGGCGCGTCGGCGGACGGGTCGGTCATTGTCGGGCAGGCGCACAGCACCAACGGATATGAGGCCTTCCGCTGGGAAAACGGCGTGATGTCGGGACTCGGACCCCGCGAAGCCTACGCCACCTCCGCCGACGGGTCGGTCGTGGTGGGCATGGGCGGCCAAGCCTTCCGCTGGGAGAACGGCGTAATGAGTGGCCTGGGCGACTTCCCAGGCGGGCTGTTCCTCAGCTTCGCCTACGGCGTGTCGGCGGACGGTTCGGTCGTCGTGGGCTACGGTAGCACGCCCGATGACTACCTGGCCGCCCTGTGGCAAGACGGCGTGATGACGGCCCTCGGGTCGTTGCCCGAGGGGCACGCCTCCTCGAGCACCTCCGTGGGGATCTCGGCGGACGGGTCCGTAGTGGTCGGCTGGAGCACCTCGGATGCTAGCGCATGGTACGAAGCCTTCCGCTGGGAGAACGGGGTCATGGCGCCGTTGCAGGCGTGGCCTGGCGGGTTCCACACGATGAGCGCGGCCGCGGACGCCTCGGGCGATGGCTCCGTCGTTGTGGGGAAGTGCCAGATCACTTACGACGCTCCGAGGGAGGCCTTCATCTGGACAGCAGCCACAGGGGTGCTGGAGCTCAGGGACGTCCTGACGGCGCTCGGCTTGGATCTTGGCGAATGGGGGTTGCATCTGGCCTGGGGTGTCTCCGACGACGGGTTGACGATCGTCGGGGAGGGGTGGTCGCCGAACAACGCTGACGAGGGCTGGATCGCCACGCTCCCAAGCGACTGGATCGAGCAGGTGACGCACGAGCTGAGTGTGAGCATCGCCAAGTCCGATTGGGCTGGCTGGGGGACGGTCGACCTCGAGCCGAACCTGGCGAGGTACTTCGTCGGCAAGGCCGTCACGTTAACCGCCCTGCCCAACGAAGGGATCGCTTTCAGCAGGTGGCGGATCTGGGACCCCAACCACCCCAACGACCCGAGGTACATTACCACCGACGCCAACAACCCGCTCACGCTCGTCATGACGGCCGACCGCCAGGTCGTCGCCGTCTTCAGATGCGCCCCGGGCGGCGGTATGCTGCCCATGCTGTCGGTGATGCTGGCGACGCCGGGGCTGTTCCTGCTGCTAAGACGCAAGGCGTAACCCGCCAGGGCGCGTCATTGCGACCCGTCCTGCTAAGCCCCTTCCTTGCCCGGTAAGAGGTTACTCCCCAAACGGTTGTATGGCTTCGCGCTGCGTGCCCCACCAAGGTCTCGGCCGCCTCGGGGTCAATTGGCTCACTCAGCGTTTCATGGGCGGTTCACAGACCGTCAGGCCGATCGCCGCAAGATGTGAAGCGCGCGGGGGGCCAGGTCCCAGCGCTTCTTCGCGGGGGTCGAGGCGCGCCCGGTCGCGTCTGCATCGTCGGCGGACAGGTAGGCGTCGGCCGTCTCAACCGTGGCCGGCGTCTTGCTGTAGTTCGCCAGGACGAGGTACAGCTCGCGCCCGGCGAAGGCGGAGGCCACCACGCCCTCGGGCAACGGGCCGGTCAGCAGATCGGTCTCGGCGATCTCGAGCCACGCCCACGTCCCCTCGTCGACCATCGGCAGATACCGCTTGAGCCACCGTGCGTGGGTGGGCCGGGCGTCGGGCCGACCCGGAACGGAATCCCACCAGCCGTAGCTGTGCGGACCCTCGGGATGGGCCTGATGATGCTTCCAGATCGCCCGGCAGTGTCGGGTCCAGAAGCACCGCTCCTCGGGCGGGTACGTGATGCCGGGGATCGTCGCCCGCTCGCCGGTGAAGGGCCGACCCGCCAGCAGCAGCGGAAACTGCATGTACGGGATCGCGTGCAGGTACAACTCGTCCTCGGACGCAATCGTGGCCCGGCTCATATCCAGGCAGGGCACGACGTAGGGCGGGTGGTTCTTGACGGCCTGTCGCAGGCCGTCGGCGTTTCTGACCGACTCGCCCACCCACAGGTAGTCGTACACCTTCATGCCGACGCCTGGACACTGGGTCGCGCTCGCGTGGATCTTGACGATCCCGCCGCGCCGCTTGACCTCGGCGTAGAGGATCACCAGCAGGTCGGTCAGCGCGCCGTCGTGGTCGGCGCGTTCCTCGAAGGCGAGGACCTCGTCCCGGGTCGGCGGGCGGGGGTTGCCGGCCAGCGGGATATAGCCCAGGTCGTTGTAGAGCCCGTCCACGCCGTAGTCGTCGAGGAGACGGACCAGGTGCGGCAGCAGGTAGGCCCGCCAGCCGGCGCTGGCGGGCGAGCAGCGGGCGTAGCGGAAGTAGATCTCCACGAGGTCCTGCTGCCGCGCCCATTCCTCGCGGAAATCGGGATCGGTCCGCTCGAAGAAGCCGCTCGACGCGTACACGATCAGCTTCATCCCGCGCCGGTGGACCCTATCGACGAACCGTCGAAAGCCGGCCGGGTTGAGCGGGGCGAACTTGTGTCCGCCGAACAGGCGTTGTGAGTCGTTCCACTCCTCGTGGACCTGGATCAGGCGGATGCCGTGGTCGCGGAGGGCGTCGAGCTCGCGCTCGTCCCACGCGTCGGGGTCCCAGGGCTTCCGGCACGGGTACTCGCCGAGGTTGTAGACGCACTGGCCCGGCAGGTAATCCGTGATCAGGTGCTTGCGCAAGCACTTGTGGATGCCGCGCTCGCACCGGGCGATGTTCTCGAGCCGCCTGCGGTGGTCCTCGGACCGCCAGGTCCTCAGAACGGCCGGTGTCGTCGCCGGGCCTGACGTGGCGGTGTCCGCCGGCGCACCGCTGGTCGAATCGCCCGCGCCGACCACCGTCGCCCCCGCGCCGACCTTCATGAATTCGCGTCGGTTCATGGTCTGCCTCCTGCCATAGGTTGAAATGGTCCGACAACGGGCCGGTCCGTTCAAGCACCCGGGGCCATTGGATTCGGCGGAGGAGACGGTATAATACGATTTCCATGTTTGGCGTGGGCGCAAGACAGATCGGTCGATGCGCGGTTGCGGGGTTGGCGTGCGTGGCGGCCAGCTACCACCTGACCGAGACCGCGCACCGGCAGGCGGAACGGGCCCGTCAGCAGGAACGGGCGGACCGACAGGCCGCCAAGCCGTCGCAGGACGGGCAAGACGACGAGTCGAAGCCGCGCCGGGTCCTCGAATGGCTCGCGCCGGATATGTTGCACCGAACCGGCGAGCGGGCAGGGGCTTCGGCAAATGCGGTCCGGCGGTCGACTGGGGGCGGACCGGGGATCTTGCCGGATGGCCGACCCGGTGTCGACGGGGTCGGTGTTCGCCCGCCCGCCGCCCGGGCACTTGCAGACGAGCGGCGCCCGATACGCCGCGTTTTCCTGAGCGACCGGTCGACCCACGGTCCCCCGCACCTCACATAGTTGGACGCGACGCGTTGTCGCACGCGCACGGTCTGTGATCTCAACACGAATTCGCACAATGCCCGTTTCATGAATCAGCGCTCGGGCGTGGAGTCTCACAATGATGGACAGGAACTTCTGGTGGAAGGTGCTCCTGATCGCGATGTTGTTGGGGCTGGCGGTTTCGCAGCTCCATCCATATGACGAACGGCTCAAGGGCGGTATCGATCTGAAGGGCGGGCACAGCCTGCTGTACGAGATCGACGACACCGGCATCGCCGGTGAGCGGCTCCGCAATCTGTCTGAGCGGGTCATGACGATCCTCAAGGAACGGGTGGACCCGAAGGGCCAGCGGAACCTGGTGTGGCGTCCGATCGGCAACAACCGGCTGGAGATCCAGATCCCCAAGCCGCCGGAGAAGGTCGTCCAGGCGCGAAAGGGCTATCAGGCCGTCCGAAAGAGACTGGCCGACACCGAGCTGACCAAGAACCAGATCCGCGTGGCCCTGGCGCGTAAGGGCGCCGACCGGGACAAGGCCCTGCAGACGTTGATTCGCGGCGATACGTCGCGGAAGGACCTGTTGGCGCCATTGGCGGAGGCCTACGACGCCTGGCAGGCCAAGCGGGCCAAGGCGCCCGACACCGACGAAACCGAAGAGGCCTTTGAGGCCTATCGGGCCGAAGAGGAGAACCTGCTCAAGACCAACGTCAACGTCGAACGGGTCGAGGACCTGCTGGCCCTGGGCGAGGGCGAGGCCCGCGACCAAGAGCTGGCCGCACTCTACGACGCGCATCCGTCGCTCAAGCCACTTCTGGCGGAGCTCGTCGAGGCCTTCGACCCCTGGAGCAGGCAGCGGGGCGCGCTGGACGACCCGGCCGATCTGAAACGGTTGTTGATGGGCGCGGGCGTGCTGGAGTTCCGGATCCTCCCGACGCCCGATCCGCAGCGGCCGACCCGGTTTGACACCTACATCAACAACCTGGCGAAACGCGGGCCGCGGACCCGAGAAGAGGACGAGTACGCCTGGTTCGAGATCAAGAAGCCGGCTGCGTTTTTTCACATGGAGGACGTCAAGGACTTCGACGAAGCGTTCAAGGCCCGCGCCCAGCAGGGCACGTTGCCTTTCGTTGCGGCCGAGTACGCCAACAAGTACTACGTCCTGGCCTCGCGTCGGCTGGGCGAGACCATCTTGGCGCCTCGCGGCAGGAAGGGCGCGACGCGATGGGAGCTCGAGAGCGCCGTCGCCTCCCGTGATCCCGCCAGCAACCAGCCCTGCGTCCTGTTCCACCTGGACGAGCGCGGCGGGACCCTGATGGGGGAGGTCACGCGGAACAACCAGAAGCGTCCGCTCTGCATCATGCTGGACGACGTGGCCTATTCGGCCCCGACGATCCAGACGGAGATCCGCCGGTACGGCCAGATCACGGGCGATTTCACGTTGGAGGACGTGATGTACCTGGTCAACACCCTGGAGGCGGGCTCGCTGCCGGCGCGACTCAAGCCCACGCCGATCATGGAGAAGTCGGTCGGCCCGAGCCTGGGCCTGACCAACCGGAGCCGGGGCATTCGGGCCGCCACCGTGGGGTTGATCTGCGTGGCCGTCTTCATGCTCATCTACTACCTCTACGCCGGTTTCCTGGCCGACGTCGCCGTCCTGATGAACCTGATCATGACGCTGGGCATCATGGCCATGTTGCAGGCGACGTTCACCTTGCCGGGCATCGCCGGGCTGATTCTGACGGTGGGTATGGCCGTCGACGCCAACGTCCTGATCTTCGAGCGGATTCGCGAGGAGTCTGCTCGCGGCTCGGGGCTGCGGACGGCGGTCAAGGCCGGCTACGAAAAGGCCCTGTCCACCATCCTCGACGCCAATATCACCACGCTGATCACCTGCGTGATTTTGGGCTACGTCGGCAGCGAGGAGGTCAAAGGATTCGCCTATACGCTGGGCTTCGGCATCGCGACGAGCATGTTCACCGCACTGTTCGTGACGCGGCAGTTCTTCAACCTGATGTTGGCCGAGCGGGTGGACCGTCAGTCCGCGTTGTTTCCGGTGTACGGGGTCGTTGGCCTGCTGGCGGTCGGAGGTGCGTTGTACGGGCTGGCAGTGGCGCTTGGCGACACCAGCTCGGTGGCGGGCATGATGGGCGAGTTCTTCGCCGTGTGCGGCGGGGCGGGCGTAGGCGTTCTGGCGCTGATGTGGATCTGCCGCATAACCATGCGCGCGACGCGGTCGATGCACCCACAGACGCTGCCGATGCTTCAGCTGATCCGTCGGCCCAACATCGATTGGATGGGCAAGCGGTACGTCTTCTGGCCGATCTCGGCCGCGGTGGTGTTCTCCGGGTTGGCCTTCTTCATCTACCAGGACCGCCATCACAGCGACGATCTGTACAGCATCGAGTTTCTGGGCGGTACGGCCGCCCAAATCGAGGTCCGCGCGGACGCGGACCTGGTCAAGGACAAGCGGAATCAGGACGAGATCATCCGGCAGCGGATCACGGGCATCACCGAGGACTGCGCCGCGGGGTGGCTGGTGGCGGCGGCGCAGGCGCTGGAGGCCGCCAAGGTCGAGCGCGGCTCGACCACCGGCGAGTTCGTCGTCAGCGCTGCGGGCCTCAACGGCCGGCAGATCGAGAGCATCCTGCTCGCCGTCTTCGAGAGCCAGATCGAACGCCAGGAGGGCGAGGCGCCTTCGGGCGACGCCTTGACGGTTCGGACCAAGATCTCGGCCAAGATCGACGCCGACGCCATGCAGGCCCCGCTCCGCGAGGCCGCCGGCTACGCCCGACAGGCCCACGACCGGCTGCGACACGC
>CAYOGX010000079.1:0-10021 GCA_964403235.1 uncultured Planctomycetales bacterium
AGGGCGCGGCGGTCGTTCGCCGGCCCCGAACCGTCCGATCGCGTTCAGCCCGTCCCGTCGCCGGATGCGTTGGGATCGCTCGTGGACGCATTGGGGTCGCTGCTGGAGGCGTTGGGATCGGCATCGGACCCGGTCGAGGTCCCGCCCCCGCTGCTGGCGGTGCTGCTCCCACTGGACCCGCTCCCGCCGGTGGTCCCCCGGATCTCAAGGAACCGCGAAACGGTCACGCCGTTGCGTATCGTGGTGACCGAGACGCCCGTCAGTTGGGGCGTGACCTGGAGGGCGGCGTCGAGCTGTCGGTAGAACTCCTGGACCGTGAGCGTCGGCTGGCCCTCGACGGCGGTGATCACATCATCGAGCTGGAGCTGGGCGCGTTCGGCCGCGGTGCCGCTGGCGACCTCCACGACGAGTAGCCCGCCGAACGTCTCCAGTATTCCCAGACCGACATCCAGGGTATAGCGGCCCGAGCCGAGCGCCCCGCGAAGCGTCACGTCGGTGAGCATCAGATCGCCGCCGCGGGCATGCCCGACGGTGACCGTGCCCGATCCCCCAGTTGCACCAACGGCCTGGCTCAGGTCCGAGACCGTTTTGATCTGGCTGTTGCCGAAGCTGAAGATCACGTCACGCGGCATGATGCCGGCGTCGAAGGCGGGTCCCCCGATCAACGCAGCCTGAACCCGCACGCCACCCAGGGCGGGGTAACCCATGCGCTCGGCCAGCTCGGCCGAGAGGTCCTGCACGCTCATGCCCAACAGCGGCAATCGGCTAACGACGTCGAAACGGATCGTCACATCGGTACTTTCCTCGTTGCCGGCGCCTCGCTGAAACGTCACTGTGACTGTTTCGTTTTCGGCGGCCGAGGCCAAGGCGCGTCGGAACTGATCGACGTCGGCGATCGCCGTCTTGCCGAAGTTGGTGATCGTGTCGCCGACGGTCATCCCCGCGACTTCAGCGGCCGAGGCGGATTCGACCGAGACGACCCCGGCCCCGACCGGGGTCGTCGACGTCCGGACGTTCACGCCCAAGGAGGTGGGCACGTTGTTCGCATCGCCCGTGAGGGTGATGTCGACGTCGATGATGCTGCCGGTCGAGCTGCGATAGATCTTGATGCTGATCGCGCTACCCAGGGGTATCTGGGCCAGGTCCTGCCGGAGCTTGGCCACGGTGGTCACCCCGCGAAGGTTGAAGCCGACGATGACGTCGTTGACCAGAACGCCGGCTGCAGCCGCCAGGCCGCCCGCCTCGACCTCCGTGATCAGCACCGCCCCGCGGGTCTCCCCGCTGGCCTCTTCGATCTGAATCCCCAGGAAGTCCCCCGTGCCGCAGCCGGCACACGCCGACAAGAACACCCACAGCAACGCCCCTGCCACGCGACGGACACCACCCCTTCTCGCACGCATCAGAACCACCCCGATTCGAGCCCGGGAAACGTAGAAGACCTCGGCACCAAGTGCATCACATACACGGTAGGACCATTCTAAGAGTAAGTCAACAGACAACGCGTCGGCATCGACAGGTCGACTTGTCCGGCTCGTCACGTCACCGACTGATCTGCGCCCGGGCCCTACCCGAATCCGAGCCACAGCCGTCCAGGCCCCAAAGAACGTGGTCGCTGACAGGCTTGCAGGCGCGGCGCGCGTGAGGCTATGATTGTAATGACTGACGTGGGCGGGAACCGATTGGATCTCGCCGCAGGCGACCCGAACGGAGAGACCGACTCTCATGGAGATGGACCGGATACGTCCGCCCAGGGTCCCGGGTCACGACGTAATATCTCAGATTGGACGGGGGGGCGGGAGCCTGATCTACGAGGTCAAGGACCTCAAGACCGGGGAGTCGTGCGCGCTGAAGTACGTTAGCCGTCAGATGGAGAAGGGGCCCCGTTTCTTCGAGCAGGTCGAGGCCGAGCACAAGCTGGGCCAAAAGGTGACGCATCCGAGCCTTCGCAAGACGCTTCGTCTCCGCAAGCGAGGCCTGTTGGCCACTCAGGAGCTGTTCCTGTGGATGGAGTTGGTGAAGGGTCGGCCCCTGTCGCGCAAGGGGGACGATTTCAGCCGACCCATGTTGGCGTTGCTCAAGGCCGGCGACGGGCTCCGGGCCATTCACCGGATGCGCTTCATCCACGCCGATTTCAATCCCAAGAACGTCCTGGTGACCGACAACGGCACGGTCAAGCTGATCGATTACGGGCAGAGCTGCGCGGTGGGCACCATCAAGAAGCGGGTGCAGGGCACGTTGGAGTTCCTGGCCCCGGAGCAGGCGATGAAGGGCGTGCTCGACCACCGGACGGACATCTACAATTTCGCGGCGACGCTGTATTGGGCCCTGACGGGCCAGACCATCGGCCTGCCGCTGCCCGAGGCCCATGGCAAGCGAAGGGCCGGCTCGCGGAACCTCATCGCGCCACGGGTGCTGAATCCACGGGTCAGTGAGGCCGTCAATGAGATCATCATGAGCTGCCTGGCGGAGTCGCCCAGCGATCGGCCCGAATCGATGGACGACATTCTGGGCGATCTGCACGTTGAGCTGCGGGAGAGCCTGTTGACCAGCGGGTAGGGCGGACCGGGCTGCCAGCCGCCCATAGATCATGGGTTGGGAGAACCATGTCTGAGTACACTGAGACGATCGCGATCTTCCCCGGCACGTTCGACCCCATCACGCACGGGCACCTCGACGTCATCCGGCGGGGGCGCCGGCTGTTCGGCAAGCTCATCGTGGGGATCGGCATCAACCCGGAAAAGACCCAATTGTTCAGCCCGGTCGAGCGGGTCGACATGATGCGGCCCCTGGTGGCCGACATGAACAACGTCGAGGTGCAGAGCTACAACGGGTTGACGGTGGATTTCGCGCGCCAGGTGGGCGCCCGGGTCATCCTCCGCGGCGTGAGGGACATTGTCGACCTGCGTAACGAGCTGCAGCAGGCCAACGCCAACATGATCGTGGGCGACATCGAGACCGTTTTCATCCTGACCGCCCACGAGCACGCCCTGACCAGCAGCACGCTGATCAAGCAGATCATCGAGCTGGGCGGTGACGAACGCACGCCTTTGAGCCGCATTGTTCCCGGGCCGGTCCTCGAGCAACTTCACATCAAGCTGCACGGGAGGCAGGTCGAGTGACGGCGCCTCGGCCCGATTCGGCCCCGCCGATGGGTCCGCAGCAGCCCTCGTCGTGGTTGCACATGCTTCGTCGCCGGGACGCGGGGACGGACGAGCGGCTGCGAGCGGTATACGGCACCGACCCCGAACGGATCGAACAGCGACGGGGGCGGCTGATCCAGCTGCTGGAGACGTTCGTCCGCGACTACGATGACGACCAGCCGGTGTGGATCGTCCGCGCGCCGGGCCGGCTGACCACGCTGGCCATGCACGTCGACCATCGCGGCGGGTACCTCAACGCGCTGTGCCTTCAGCAGGAAGTGCTACTGGTCTGCCGCGCTCGCCGGGACGACCGGGTCGAGATCCGCAACTTGCAGGAGGAGTTCGGGTCGCGGCAGCTCAGCATCTCGGGCATGCGCCCGGACCGCGACCTGCCGGACACGCGGGCCTGGCTGAACTGGACCAGCCATCTGGCCGCCGAGCGGGATCAGCGCGGCACCCGACACAACTGGGTCCACAAGGTGGCCTCGCCGGGGGCCTATCTGCAATACATGTATCGCCCCAATCTCGAGCTGCGGGGCATCGACGCCGTCCTCATTGGTGACGTGCCCATCGGCGGGGGATTGAGCAGCTCCTCGGCGGTCGTGGTGGCGTGCATGGAGGCCCTGCTGGCCGCCAACGACATCGAGATCCCCCACGACCAGTTCGCCCATCATTGCGGCGTGGCCGAATGGTTTGTGGGCACGCGAGGGGGGTGCGGCGATCACGCGGCCATCAAGTACGGTCGGGCGGGGCATCTGACCCACATGCGGACCGAGCCGGCGTTCGTCTTGGGCGGGCATCTCGAGTTCCCCTCGAGCCACCGGTTCATGGTCTTCCACTCGGGCATCGTGGCGGACAAGACGGGGGGGGCGGGTCAGAAGTTCAACGAGAAGACGGCCACCTACGCCATCGGCGAGATGTACATGCGACGGTGGCTGCGGGCGAACCGGCAGGCGCTCTTCGAGTCGCTGTGGGCCCAGCGCGCGGCCAACCCGGTGGACAAGCGGATCTTCATCGCCGACGTGGTCGAGGCCGTCGACAGCGACGGGCTGTACGACTTGCTCGACGACATCCCCCCGCAGCGAACGCGCGACGAGCTCCGCCGCGAGTGGCCCGACGAGGGCGACCTGCTGGCGGGGTGCTTCCAGACCCACCACGAGCCCGAGGCGTATCCGCTGCGATCGGTGATCGCCTACGGCCTGGCTGCGTGCGACCGGGCCAGAAGGGTCAAGGAGATCCTGGCCGCGGGCGACGTGGAGGGGTTTGCGGCGTGGATGAACATCGGGCACGACGCCGACCGCGTCAGCGGCATCACCGACGAGATCGCGGCGCGAAAGCGGGCGGACGACCGAACCGTCCCGCTGCACCTGCAGAGCGGCGACTATCATTGCAGCATCCCGGAGATCGATCGGATGGTGGACCTGGCCCGGTCGGCCGGCGCCAGCGGCGCCCAGATCGCCGGCGGGGGGTTGGGCGGGAGCATGATCGCGCTGGTGCCGGTCGCGGCCCGGCAGCAGGTCGTCGACGCGTTAACCGGCGGCTATCAAACGCCGACGGGCGAACCGCCGCCACATTTCGTGGCCGAACCGTGCACGGGCGCAGGGGTCCTCTAGCCCGTGGAACCGGTCCTGCCGCCCATTGCGTTGATCAGCCATCGCGTGTCAGGTGTTGGGAAGGGGGGGCGGCCTGGGGATCGGCCTGGGTCGTCGGCTGCCAGACACGCCGCCAGATCAGATAAAACGAGGGGATCAGCAGGGGGCGGACCAGGAACGTGTCGATCAGGATGCCCGCGGACATCGCGAAGCCGAGCTGCTCCATCAGCTTCAATCCGCTGGCCATCAGCGAGCCCAGCGTGGCCGCCATGATCACGCCGCAACTGCTGATGATCGACCCGGTCCGGACGACGGACCGCTCAGCGGCCTCGGCGTAACTGAAGTGCTCGAGCTCCTGGAACAGCCGGCTGACCAGGAAGATGTTGTAGTCCTGCCCGACGGCGACGATGATGACGAACAGGAACAGCTTGGCCTTCCAGTCCACCCCATCCTGGCCGAGCAAGCCGACGAACACCCACTCGCAGATGCCCAGCGTCGCCAGGTACGTCGCCAGCGTGGCCGCTAGCATGAAAAACGACAGCGGAAAATCGCGGATCAGGACCACGACGATCAGGAGGATGACACCGACCACCAGGACGGTTACGCGCCGGTGGTCGGCCGAGCTGTAGTCGCGGATGTCGATCATGTACGGGGTCAGGCCGCACGCCAGGATCTCGTACCCGCTGCCGAGCGTGGACTCGGCGATCTTGGCGGCCTGGGTGCGCACGTTGTCGACGGTGTTGAAGGCCGGGTCCACGAAGGGCGGGTGGCCCATGACGAACTCAAGTCGCATCGCGTGCGCGTTGCCGCCGGTCAGGTACTCTGCCGCGACGCGCTTGGGGGCCATCAGCGTTAGCAGGTCCCCCTGTTTTCGGAGCTTGCCGTGCAGTCCGAGCGGCGCGGTCAGGCTGCGCACGTCGGTAACGCCGTCGATGGCGGCCAGCTCGGCGGTCAGTGCTCGGCTGAAATCGTGGGCGAGCTTGGCGTCGGCCAGCCGGGGATGGCGGACCACCAGCGTGGTCGCGTAGGCCTCACCAGGCGGGAAGTGGTGCTGGGCGATTTCGGCGCCGCGGGAAGAGCCGCAGCCGGCCGGCAGTTCGGCAATGGTGTCGTAGCGAAACGTCATGTGCAGCGCGGTCCAGATGGGAACCGCCATCGCCACGAGTCCCCCGATCAGGACCATCCCCGGCCGGCCGACCACTATGGCGCCCAGACGGGGCCAGAGGGTCCGCTGCCCCACCAGGCCGATCCTGGACATCCGACCGGGCCAGAACAGCCGATCCCCCGCCGCCACGACCAGCGCGGGCACCAGCGTTAGCGAGGCCGCCAACGCCAACGCCAGCACGATCCCCAGCACCTTGCCGGCGTTGTTGCTAAGGACAAAGTCCGCCGCGATCATCATCGCCAACCCGAAGATGATCGTGCTCGCGCTGGCGACGATGGCGGGTCCGACGGCCGACATCGTTCGGCGGACGGCCTCCGCGACGTCGACGTGGGCCAGTCGCTCTTCCCGATACCTGGAGATCCAGAACAGCGCGTAGTCGGTGCCCGCGCCGAACAGCAGCACGACGGTGAACATCTTCTCGATGGCGGAGACGGCCCAGCCGGCCTTGGCCAACAGGCTGAGCACCTGAAACGCCCCGAACACGCTCAGACCGATCGACACCAGCGGCACGGCCGCCGCCAACGGCGCGCGGTAGACGACGGCCAAGATCAGCATCACCGCGACCACCGTAACCCACATCGTGCGGTCCAGGGCCGTCCGGGCCACCGTGCTGTAGTCGCGCCCGACGCCGGCCGACCCGGTCAACTCGACGTCCAGCCCGTCCGGGCGGTCCTGCCGCGCCAGGCGTTCGATGGTCTCGACCGCGTGCTTGGCCCGCATCGTCACGAAGTTGACGGGCAGGTTGATCAGGATCAGCCCGACCTGCTTGTCGCGACTGATTAGCTTGCCGACGAGAAACGGCTGGAGATCGGGCGACCGGATCTGCCAGGCGTACTTCTGGCCGTCTACGGCGATTCCGCGTTCGTTCTCGTCGACGATCCGCCTGGCCAGCCCGTGCATGTAGCGGCGGTCATCGGCCGTCAGACCTGACGCACGATGGCACACCGCGATGATCTGGCTGCGGGCCGCCGATTGCGGGAACGCCTCGAGCAGGAAGTTGAAGGCCTGGTTGTTGGGGGCGTGATCCGGCAGCAGGCTGTCCGGCTCGCTGTGGATCAGCTCGCCCGGGGGCGGGGTACACACGCGCAGCGCGGCGATGAAGACGATCCACCCGACGACCCACCAGATGGGGTGTCGGCCAACGGAAATACCCAAGCGGCCGAACATGTGGTCGAATGGTATCCCGTGTCGCCCGGTCGGTCAAAGCGCGGTCTGGCCCCGGAGGATTGGCGTCCGATGGTGTGCGGTGATTCAGCCCTGCGTGGCCAGGACCTTGATCAGCCCGACCAACCCCCGCACCGCCAGGCTGATCATCAGCAGGAACAGCAGCACCCCCACCGAGAAGCTCAGGATGGCCCAACTATTCTGCACGGCCTCGACCGCGGTGGGCGTGGCGGACCCGACGACGGCCACCAGGAGCCCCACCAACACGATCGCCCCCAACGAGCCGCGGAGATTGCCCGGCAGCGGCGCCATCCGGACCGTCAGACAGACCACCAGGTACAAGAAGGCGATGGTCTTCCAGTAGACCAGGTTTGCCCGCAGCATGGCGTCGACGATCCGCTCGAGCAGCGTGATGGTGTCGCGGAGCAGCCCCCAGAAGGCCGCTAGGGACACGGGCAGCACGCGAGCCACCGATTGGTCGCCTATCCGATTGACGATGTCTCCGCCCAACATGGTGGTGGCCACGTAGACCCCCACCGCGCAGGCCGCCAGCGGCAGCATCGCCACCAGGATCGGGCCGATGATGGGGAGCTTCGGTTGGGCACGCTGGTCCGTCTCGGGCTCGCCCGCTTCGTCGTCCTTCATCAGCGTGGTGTTGTTGACCGTGCCGCCGCTGATCAGGAGCCCGACGACGCGGCCCACTTGGGCCAGCAGCGTCCCGGGCAGCAGGATCGAGTTCACCACCCGGGGCCTGATCATGCCTGACCACAACTGATGCACCCCCCAGGCCACGAAGATAATCACCAGCAACCAGAAGGTCATGGCAGCATAGAGCATGACCGCCTCCTCGCCGTAGCGTTCGCAGGGAATGTCCATCCTTGCTCTGCTGGTTATTATCGGTCGTAGGCGACGGTCGAGTTGAACCGAACCGCCGACGTACACCCGGATCGCCAGTGGTGACGGTTGACAACGCGCGGTACTGTGTTGACAGTATGGGGCAGTCGATCGGTCGGCCACCCCACACCGGCAGGGCGGCCTGCACGAGGATGATGGCAATGGAGGGGTCGGACCCGTAACACCCACCCTTAGCTAGGAGCACGATCACGATGTCAACGAACCGAAGCACCCGCAGGCAGTTCCTGGGACGAGCGACGTCAGCGTCCGTTGGGGCGTTTGGCTTGCCTTATTTCGTGCCGGCGTCGGCCCTGGG
This sequence comes from uncultured Planctomycetales bacterium, assembly GCA_964403235.1. Lineage (GTDB taxonomy): Bacteria > Planctomycetota > Phycisphaerae > UBA1845 > JAFGLZ01 > JAFGLZ01. Next base: position 8,272 of record CAYOGX010000079.1, read on the forward strand.
CAAGGCGGGCACCGTCGCGCCGAGCAACCGGATCGTGATGGGCTGCATCGGCACGGGCGGGCAGGGCACCGGCAACATGAAGAGGTTTATGGGCTCGGAGGGCGTGCAGGTGGTGGCGGTCTGCGACGTCGACATGGAGCGCCGCAACCGGGCCCGCGAGATCGTCAACAAGAAGTACGGCAACCGCGACTGCAAGGCCTACAACGATTTCCGCGAGCTGGTGGCCCAAAAGGGCATCAATGCGGTCTCGATCGGCACGCCCGACCACTGGCACGCGCTGACGTCGATCGCGGCCGCCAAGGCCGGCATGGACATCTACTGCGAGAAGCCCCTGGCCAACTCGGTCGGCGAGGGCCGGGCCATCTGCGACGCCGCCAAGCAGAACAACGTCATCCTCCAGAACGGCAGCCACGAGCGGTCGAACAGCAAGGTCCGCTTCGCCTGCGAGCTCGTTCGCAACGGGCGGATCGGCGAGCTCAAGACGGTCCGCATCAACCTGCCGTGCAGCGACGGCCATCACAAGAAGGCCCAAGAGATGAACAAGGCCCCGCAGGCCACCATGCCCGTGCCCGAGGGATTCGATTACGACATGTGGCTCGGGCACACGCCCAAGGCGCCGTACACGAAGAACCGCTGCCACTTCTGGTGGCGGTTCATCCTGAGCTACGGCGGCGGCGAGATGACCGACCGCGGCGCCCACGTCATCGACCTGGCCCAGTTGGGCATGAACGCTGACGACACGGGCCCGGTCGAGATCCGGGCGAAGGGCACGCACTCCACGACCGGCCTGTACGACGCGTTCTTCGACTACAAGTTCGAGAACGTCTACGCCAACGGCGTCCGCATGATCGGCAGCACCGAAGGTCCGCGGGGCCTCAAGTTTGAGGGCAGCGAGGGCTGGATCTTCATCCACGTCCACGGCGGTAAGCTGGAGGCCAAGCCCGCCTCGATGCTCAAGGAGACCACCTGGGCGGACCAGAAGGTCCACCTCGGCCGCGCGACCAGCCACCAGCAGAACTTCCTTGACGCGGTCAGGACCAAGAAACCGCCGTTCGCGACGGCCGAGATCGGCCACCGAACCGCCTCAATCTGCCACCTCAACAACATCGCCATGCTCGTCGGGCGGGACCTCAAGTGGGACCCCAAGAAAGAGCAGGTCGCCGGCGGCGACCAGGCCAACAAACTGCTGACGCCCAAGATGCGGGCGCCGTGGCATCTGTGAGTCACAGAGGGTAAGGGGGTCAGAAAGAACCGGTCGGCGACGGGACGCGAAATCGACAGGTACAGTGTTCGTGCGCCCGAAATCGTGTGAGGAACGCGATGACCTGGGCTTCTCCGACGAACCTTCGCCAGGCAATGCTGTGTGCCCTGCCTCTCCTTCCCGTTGCGGCATCGTCTTGTACCGCCCCTACGGCGCCTGCTATTGGATCGAGGCAAAACCCCGTGAGGGTGAACAGTCCCGACATGGAGCGACTCTACCTTCGGACCCTCAGGACACCAGATGGACGTAGGCTTCGGTTCGAGCGAGCAGGTAGCATCGCAGGCGGTCCAGACGGCAACATCTTGGACTGGTATAAGGTGACAACGGAAGATGCTGAGGTCAAATACGATATCTACATGGACATGTACCACACCAGCGTGTCAACCCTTCCGAAGGTCGCCCCACCGGGATTGATGACTCTCGATCAGTTCGAAGCGGCCAGATTAGGGAGAACGGTCAAGCAGTATGTGAATTTGTCACTACCCGGAG
>CAYOGX010000080.1:0-10008 GCA_964403235.1 uncultured Planctomycetales bacterium
CGGACGATCCATGCCATCGAGACGCTTCGGTTTGATGGCGGGGGTATACATCGTCGCGGTGCTGACGACGGCGACCGACGGTGCGGACTACAAGCGCCAAAGGCAATCGCACGTCACTGTTCGCTACCGCGGTCTGTTGCGCGACTACGCGCGGGCGATCGCGCGAACGGTTTCGACGGCCCGTCAGGTGTCTGTCGACGAATTCGGCTTCGGCATGCCCGACGAGATCGCCGTAATGGCAGAGGTCGACGCGAGTCAGCCGCGACTGCTGTACACGGATGGCGCTGACCGGATCTATCTCCGTGTTCGATCACCGCAGGCGCTTCGCGAGCCGTCGCGGAGCGGGACCTATCACATCTACGCGCTCTGTCGGGAGGTGGCGCGGCTAGGGTTGTACCGCCGTCTCGAGGACTATCGGTGGATGACACCAGCCGCGACGGAGGGGTGGACCCATTACATGGGCTCGGTGCTTGTGGACAGGCTGTACGCGCGCCTGGGACGCCGGCTCTGGCCAGATCGGTACGAGTACCTGGCCGACGGGACCCAGCGGCTCAAGGCCCAATTGGCGGCCAGACCCGTGTCGTCGCTGGTTGAGGCGGCGGGGCGGTGGCGCCAGCTCGCCGAACGGATGCCTCGTCGGAGGTTCGCGGGCCTGTTTCGCGCGATGGACGAAGCGCGGCCGGTCCCGGCGGACCCGGGACGAGCCGTGCTCGACATCCTCAACCGGACGCTGACCGACCAGGCCGCGGCGACGGCATGGTGGTCGCAGGCGGGACAGGCCCTGTTCGTCGGCCCGGGCGCGCCGGGCGATCAGGCCGAGACCATCGAGCCGAAGCGGTTGTCGGGCTCGCTGCTGATCCTGCGGCACGACAACAACAAGAGCGGCGGCCGACGGCACCTGGAGAACGGCGGCTATGCCGTGCGGTTTCACGCACCGGCCGGGCCGTGGTATCTGACCGGCGTCCACGTGCACGTCAGTCGAGCCGTTTCCCGGCGGGGGGCGCCCCAGGACGCGACGATCCGCCTGCTCGAGGGCGAGAAGAACGTCGTGGCGGAGTTCAAAATGCCCTACACCTGTTTCGGCCGACGGGAGCCGCAGTGGATACAGATGCCCGTCCCGCCGACCCGTCCGCCGAGGGACTTTGTGGTTTGGGTCGCGCTGTCCGGAACGAAGGACGACGCGCATTACGTCCACTACGACCGGACGGCCAAAGGGCATTCGATGATCGGCCTGCCGGGCGGGCGGTGGCAAGCGCTGGCACAGGGTGAGTGGATGATACGGGCGGAACTGGACCGACCGATGGAGGCCGATCCGTTGGCCGATCCTGCCTACCGGGCGCCCACGACGCAACCGATGGTGCCCACGCAGCCCGCGCCCGCTCGGTCCGGCAAACGCCAGGTCAAGATCAAGCTGCGCGGACGGTCCGGCAGGCTACTGAACCAATAGGATCAGCCCTAACAACCCGAACACGACCCATGCCATCCGTCGGAACCGATCGGTCGCGACCCGCCGGGCCAGGACCATCCCGACGATCACCCCGAGCCCGATGGCCGGCACGCAGCAGCCGAACTCGATGACCACGGGTCGCGTCACGTCCCCCGCCGAAATGATCAGCACCAACCGGTAGAGACAGTTGAGCACGAAACAGGCGTTGAGGCTGGCCTTGAGCGCGTCGCGCGACAGGGGCAGCGAGTACACGTAGGCGACCAGCGGGGGCCCGGACATCGTAAACGCGCCGCCCAACACGCCGCCCATCATGCCGGCCGCCAGGCCGACCGGCCATCGCATCTCACGCGGCTCGGGCGTCTTGCCCCGCAGCGACCAGACCGAGAACCCGATGATGACCACGCCCAGGACGCGTCGGACCAGCTCCGGGTGCGTCGGCCCGAAGACCTTCAGCAGCATCAGCCCCACCGGCACGCAGACGATCGTCCCGATCACGACCGGCCAGAGGTGCCGCCAGCTCGTGTGTCGCCACAGCCGCCCAAAGATCGCTCCCACCGTGATCACCGCGCCCAGGTTGACCAGCACGGTCGCTTGCATGACACCGCCGATGAGCGACAGGCCGGCCATGGCCACGATCCCCGTGCCGAACCCCGTGAAGCCCTGCACAAAATTGGCCACGAAGAAAATGCCGAGCGTTGCCAGTAGGACGAGGTCGAGGTCCATGGTCTTGCGGTGTCCACAGTGGAATCGGGAGAATCAGGCACGCCCGTCACATCGCGATGATCTTGCGGATGGCCTGGGCGGTCTGTTCCATCGGCACGTCGAGGCTGACCTCCGAGATCAGCGACCGGTCGTAGCCGATGGTCCGCAGCTCGCGCATGATGGCCGGAAAGTCCACCTCGCCCGTCAGCAGGGCCGGCCAGCGGTACCCCTGGTCATCCCAGATGAAATCCTTCACGTGCACCATCTTGAGCATGTCACCGCAGATCCGGACCCAGTGATGAGGCCAGCCGAAGATCTTCATGTTGCCCGGATCGAAGTAAAACCCCACGCGCGGGCTGCCGGCCTCAGCGCAGAAGCGGGCGCACTCCATCGGCGACAGCAGGAACTTGTTCCAGACGTACTCGATGGCCAGGTCCACGCCCGCCTGCTCGGCGTGCGGCGCGAGCTGCTGCATCGACTGCAGGGCGTTGGCATAGGCGTCGTGGTAGTACAGCTCGGGCGGGAGCGACCCGAGCACGACCAGGATCGTGTCGATGCCCATCGTGTGGACCAGGTCGATGCAGCGCCGCCAGGTGTCAATAGCCTTGGCGCGGGCGGCTGCGTCGTCGGTCATCAGGTCGCGCGGGTCCTTGCTGAACGACGGGCAGGCCGACTCGAGCGTGATTCCCGCGTCCGCCGCGCGGCCCGCGAGCGCTTTGAGGTCCGCCTCGGGCGTCCGCAGCGTGATCTGGCCCTCGTCGCGGATGTAGATCTCGAGCGACTCGTAGCCGGCTGCCTTGATCTTCTCGAGCAGCTCCTCGAACGTCCACGCCGGGGGGGTGATGATGCCGGTGATCCCTACCTTCATGGTTCCGTATCCTTTACGCTCTGTGTCGATGACGCGGACGCACGCGCGAACCCGCGAGCCGACTCGGATGCTCAGACCTCGCCAGGCGGGTATGATAGTGGCAACGCTCAACGCGGACCAGGCCCGTGCGGCCAAGGTGATGCGTAACCCCACGGCCAAGCGGCGCCGACGCCGTCGGTTTCGCTTGACCGTGCTACCCAAGGGGTTGGTCCAAAGGGCATTTGACATGCGACAACGGCTGGCAACGCTCATGGTCTGGCTGATGTGGGCAGGGGGCGTATACGGGGCTGAGCAGATGATCGTTCCGAAGATCGACGGCGAATGGTGGACGGTGGCGGGCAACCCGGACCTGGGCAAACTCGCCGCCGACAACCAGCAGCCGGTCGATTTCGCCGTCTGGCGGGCGGCCGACGGGACCTGGCAGCTCTGGTCGTGCATACGCAACACCAAGTGCGGCGGAAACACCCGGCTGCTCTATCGATGGGAGGGCCAGGCGCTGACCGCCAAGAATTGGACGCCCAAGGGCATCGCCATGCAGGCCGAGCCGAAGTACGGCGAGAAGCGCGGCGGGCTCCAGGCCCCGCACGTCGTGCTCATCGACGGCGTGTACCACATGTTCTATGGCGATTGGGAGAACATTTGCGTCGCCACCAGCAGGGACGGCAAGACGTTCCGCCGACGGGTCAATCCCAACCGACGAACGGGCATGTTTACCGAGGGCGTGGGCGCCAACACTCGCGACCCAATGGTCATCCGCATCGGCGAACGCTGGCACTGCTACTACACGTCGGCCACGCCGGCCAAGGAGGGGGCCGTGTTCTGTCGGACCTCCGTGGACACGCGCAACTGGACCCTGTCGCGGATCGTGGGAATGGGCGGGCGCAGCGGCAAGGGGTACTGCTCGGCCGAGTGCGCCCACGTGGTGTCGCCCACGCCCGGACACTACTACCTGTTCCGGACGCAGCGCTACGGCCAGGACGCGCTGACCAGCGTGTATCACTCGACCGACCCGATGGTGTTCGGGGTGAACACCGATGAGCATTTTGCCTGCGAGCTGCCCGTAGCCGCACCGGAGATCGTCTTGCACGAGGGGCGGTACTACATCGCCTCGCTGCTGCCCAGTCTGAAGGGCATCCGGATCGCCCGGCTGAAGTGGGTCAACAGGCGGTAGGATCCGCGCAGGATCGCGCGTCGCCCGATCCGTCAGAGGAGGACACCAACGTGCCGGACCGTCAAACTGCATCGGGACATGGCGTGTGGCGGCGAGTGCTCTCGCGCGAGGCGGTCATTCTGGCGGTCATCCTTCTGGTGGGTGCGGGTCTGAGGGGCCTGTACCTTCGCGAGATTTTGGCCGGCCCGGCCTTCTACCACCCCACCGCCATCGACTCGGACTACCACGACGATTGGGCACGTGGACTGCTCACGGGCAGCTATCACGAGAGCCACTCCGGCAAGGAGCTTCGGATCGGTGACGTTCCCTATTTCCGTCCGCCGGGTTACCCGTACTTCCTGGCCCTGATCTACGCGGCGACGGGCGCGAGCTACCTGGCCGCGCGCATCGTCCAGATGAGCGTCGGACTGCTGACGTGCGTGGTCGCGTACCTGTTCGGGAGGAGATGGTTCGGCCCGGCGGTCGGGTTGATTTCCGCGGCCCTTGCGTCGGTCTACTGGGTGTTCATCTACTACGAGGCCGAGCTCCACGCCCCGTTCCTGCTCGTGTTCCTGGGACTGGTTCTGCTGTCGGTGCTCGCGGGGTGGGTCGAGGGCACGGGGTTCTTGCGCTGCGCGGTTGCGGGCGTCGTTCTGGGGCTCTTCGCGGTGGTTCGGCCCAACATCCTGGTCTTCGCGCCGTTCGTTCTGGGATGGGGCTGGTGGGTCGTGGGTGGGAGGCGGCGCGTCTCTCGTTTCGCCCGCGCGGCGGCGGGGTTCGTTCTCGGGACGGCCGTCGTCATCGCGCCGGTGACGCTCAGGAACTACGCCGTCTCGGGGGATTGGGTGTTGATCTCCGCCAACGGTGGGGTGGTGTTGATGATCGGCAACAACGAGGAGTCGAGCAGCGTGAACCTCGCGGCCATACCGGGCCTGGATGAGTTTGCCGGGCGCTGCGGGTGGACCTCCTACGACTATCCGGGGATCGTCCGGGCGCTCGAGAGGAAGCTGGGCCGGTCCTTGACGTATTCCCAGGCGTCCCGCTACTTCGCCGACCAGGCCCTGGCCTACATCCGAACGCACCCGCTGGACTGGGTTCGTCTGACGCTCAAGAAGGTCGCGGTCCTGTGCGGACCGATCGAGTTCGACACGAACAAGGAGCCCCACCATGCCCGCCGGGATTCGGCGTTGCTGGGACGCCTGTGGGGCGGGTTTGCCTGGGCGTTGTCGCTGGCCGTCCTCGGCCTCGCCTTGCTGCTCCGCGACCTGCGACGGGCACGAGCCCGAACCGCCGAGCAACAGGATGCCGGTGCCAAGCGTCGCCAGGTGACCGTGCTCATGCTGCTGTACGTCGGCTCGTATGCCGCATCGCTTCTTCCGTTCTCGATCGCGACCCGGTACCGCTTGCCCATCGTTCCGGTTCTGTTCGTGTTGGGGGCCTATGGGGTGTACCGCGTGGTCCAGTTCGCCCTCCGGCGGGACGCCCGGACGACGGCGGTCTGTGCCGCCGTTTGGGTGGCGCTGTATGCCCTGTCGGCCAGGTCGTTTGTGGACACCGAGCCAAACCGAGCCCGCTGGCACTCGTATCTGGGCAGCGCCTACAAGCGCAACGGTCAGGTCGACCGCGCGATCGAGGCGTTTCAAACCGCGGTGCAGCTCGAGCCGGCCAACGGCTATGCGCATTATGCCCTGGGCAGGGTCCTGCTCGAATCGGGGGAAAGGGATCGGGCCATCGCTCATCTAGCCGAGGCGGTCGTGCTGCAACCCCGTAGCGCCCTCATGCGGTGCGACCTGGGCACGGCCCTGTCCGAGCGGGGAAAGCTCGAGGAGGGCATCGTACACCTCACCGAGTCCGTGCGACTCCGTCCGGACGACCCGGGCGCGCACGAGAACCTGGGCGTCTCTCTGATGCACATGGGCAAGCTCGACCAGGCCGCAGAACAGTTCGCCGAGGCGATCCGGCTGAATCCCGGTCGGGCAGTGGCCCACGAGAGCCTGGGCAAAGCGTTGTTCCGGCAGGGAAAGATCAGCCAGGCCGTCGAACGCTTTCGCGAAGCGCTTCGAGTGCACCCCGACTCGCCGACCGCACACGACAACATCGGCATGGCATTGGTTCGGCTGAACAGGACCGACGAGGCGATCGAGCACTTCAAAGAGGCAGTGCGGCTCGATCCGAACTTCGCCGAAGGACACCACAGGCTGGGCGTGTCGCTGCTGTCGCAGAAGAAGTTCGATGAGGCCGTTGTGCATTTGCGCGACGTGGTCCGGTTGACGCCTGGCGCGGCCAGTGCCCATGGCGATCTGGCCCGGGCGCTGGTCAAGCGCGGGCGAATTGCCGAGGCCGCCGCGCACTTCGCCGAGACCGTGCGGTTGGACCCTCGCCACGCCAGCGCACACAATAGCCTGGCCTGGATCCTGGCGGCGTACGACGTGCCGAGGCCGCCCGACACCGCCGACGCGATCACCTTGGCCCAGCGGGCGTGCGAGCTGACTGGTCAGAAGGACCCGGCTGCGCTGGACACCCTGGCGGCCGCCTACGCCGCCGCGGGCCGATTCCGCGAGGCGGTCGCGACGGCCAGGCAAGCGCTGGCGCTGGCCACGTCTCCGCAACACGAGGCGTTGGCGGACCGCATCCGCGCCCGGCTGCGGCTCTACGGGGCGGGGCGCCCGTATCGCGAGCGCCCCACGACGACGGTGCCCGCCGAACCGTAGGGGATGCCACGGCCGAATACGCCGTTAACCGGAGGACCCCGCACCGTGCGGCCCCGTCCGACAGCATCGATCCCCCGCGCCTGGCGGCGGGTGCGGTCGCCCGAGACGCTCGCGCTGGCGGGCATCCTCCTGCTCGGCCTGGCGCTCCGTGGGCTGTACCTCCGCGAGCTCTCGAGCGCGCCGGATTTCTCCTGTCCCACGGCCATTGACTCGGACTACCACGACGACTGGGCCCGCGGGCTGCTCACGGGCAACTGGAATCGCGGGCGCTGGAACGAACGGCTCGACATCCCGGACGTCGCCTACTTCCGTCCGCCGGGGTACGCGCATTTCCTGGCGATGGTCTACGCCGTGTGCGGGCAGAGCTACCTGGCCGCTCGGATCGCACAGATGGGCGTGGGCCTGGCGAGCTGCGTGCTGGCCTGGTGGTTCGGGCGGCGGTGGTTCGGGTCCGCGGTCGGGCTGATCTTCGCGGGGTTCATGTCGGCGTACTGGGTCCTTATCTACTACGAAGGCGAGCTCCACGCCCCGTGCCTGCTCGTGTTTCTGGGATTGGTCCTGCTGTCGGTGCTGGCGCGGTGGGTGGAGCGCACGAGTCTGATCCGGTGCGGGTTGGCCGGTGCGGTGCTCGGCCTGTTCGCGCTGGTTCGTCCCAATATCCTGTTGTTTGTGCCATGTGTGCTGGGATGGTGCTGGTGGATCGTCCGGGGCAGGCAAAACCCCGTTCGTTTCGCGCGGGCGGCGTCGGCATTGCTGATCGGGATTGCCGTCGTCATCGCGCCGGTCACGATCCGGAACTACGTGGTCTCGCGGGATTGGGTGTTGATCTCCAGCAATGCGGGACTAGCGTTGCGGGTCGGCAACCACGAATCCGCCAGCGGCGTCGGTGACGGGTTCATGCCGGGCCTGAGCGAGTTCACGGGCATCGACGGGTGGAGCACGTACGACTACCCGCGGATCGTCCGCGGGCTGGCCAAGAAGCTGAACCGGCCGCTGACGCCCTCCGAGGCGTCGCGCCACCTCGCGGGCGAAGCCCTGGGGTACATCTGGAACCATCCGCTGGATTGGGCCCGGTTGACCGCCAAGAAGGCGGCGATCTTCTGGGGACCCGTCGAGATCGACAGCAACAAGGAGCTCCACTACGCCCGGCAGGACTCGGGCGTCCTGCGATCCCTGCCGGGCGGATTCGCGTTGGCGCTCTCGCTGGCCGTCGTCGGTACGGCGTTGCTGGTTCGCGACGTGCGGCCTGCGCGAAGGCCGCGGGCGGACAGAAACACACGTGACGTGAAGCGATGGCAGGTGACGGTGCTCGTCTTGCTGTATGCCGCAGCGTATTCCGTGTCGTTTCTGCCGTTTGCGATCACCACACGGTATCGCCTGCCCATCGTGCCGTCGCTGCTCGTCTTGGGGGCCTATGGGGTGTATCGCGTCGTCCAGTTCGCCGCCGCGCGCGACGCCCGCAGGACGGCGGTTTGGGCCGCCGTCGGGATCGGCGTGTTCGCCCTATCGGTCACGTCGCTGGCCGTTGCCGAGCCCGACCAGGCCGGGTGGCACTACTACCTCGCCAACGTGTACGGTCGTGGCGGACTGACGGATCGGGCCATGGACGAGTACCGACGGGTCATCCGGATCCGACCCAATCACGCCCTGGCCCACAACCGATTGGGCAACGCGCTGCTGGCGGAAGGCAAGACGGACGAGGCGATCTGGTACCTGACTGCGGCCATCCAGCTCAGCCCCCGCTACGCCGATGCACATGACAGCCTGGGCACGGCCCTGACCCGGCAGGGCAAGATCCCGCAGGCGATTCGGCACTTTAACGAGGCCATCCGACTCCAACCCGCGTTCGCCAGGGCGCACAGCGACCTGGGATCGGCCTTGGCGCGGGCCGGGTGGATCGACCAGGCGATCAAGCGGTTCACCGAGGCACTTCGGTTGGACCCGGGTCTGCCGGGCGCGCACGTGAATCTGGCCAAGGCACTGGCCCAGCAAGGCCAGGCCGACCAGGCCATCGTCCACTTCAAGGAGGCATTACGGGTCAAGCCCGACCTGGTCGAGGCCCACAACAACCTGGGCATCTTGCTCGCGCGGCGGGGAAAGGTCGACGACGCGATCGAGCACTTCACCGAAGCGGTGCGGCTCGACCCGAACCGACCGGATGGACACAACAACCTGGGTCAGGCCCTGCTCGACCGCGGCCGGCCGGCCGAGGCCGCCGAGCAGTTCGCCGCGACCGTCCGCCTGGCCCCTGGGCACGCCAAGGCCCACACCACACTCGCCTGGATCCTGGCGACACGACAGAGACAGCTCGACGCGGCCAGGGCGATCAGGCACGCGACCCACGCCTGCCGACTGACCGGCTATCGCCAACCGGAAACGCTGGACGCCCTCGCCGCCGCCCAAGCCGCCGCACGCCAATTCGACCGGGCCGTCACCACCGCCCAAAAAGCCGCCGACCTCGCCACCTCCGCCGGCCGAAACGACCTGGCCAAGACCATCCGAAACCGAATCCGCCTCTACAAAGCGCGCCGCTCGTATCGTGAGTAGATCGTCCCAGCGGGACGGCTCGACAATGGAGGTGTAGGGTGTGTCTTGACACACCTTTCATTTCGTAGCGGCACGTGAACGATTATTCCTGGGCGGCGATTCATTAAGCCTGAGCGATTCTCTTGCCCAACGCCGTTGCCTCGGATCGTGACATGAGAGACCGCCCCCTCGAACGCCACGCGAATCGGACGTGCCATCACCGGCCATGCTGCCTAACTGCTCCGAATCCGTCAGGTGTCAAGAGTTGACCCCCTTGCGTCACGCCAGAGACGGCGCTACTGCAGATAGCCCAGCCCGCGCAGGCGCGCCTCTACTTCCGGAGACATGCGCTCGTAACGCGCGGTGTACGCAAGACCATGCGTACCCGCGGCCTCCCGAAGGAGCGTACTCCCGTTCGCAAAATCTCCGTCCAGGCTCGTCGTCTCTTGCGGATCCGTGCGAAGATCGAATACCCGCCTGGCAGCCACCTGAGCGGTCTTGATGTTGAAGAAGCGTACGAACTTCTTTGCCTGAAAGACGATACAGTCCGATAGCCCACCGAAGGCCGAGAGCGTGTTTAGTCACTTCAATCTCACCGGAGGTC